>DASQIV010000326.1:0-3687 GCA_035631415.1 Pseudoneobacillus sp.
TTTGATAATAATACAAAGTGACACTTTTGTCATCATTATCTTTTTAGGTGACTAGGGATGAAATGCGTTTTTTACTTCCTAAGCGTCACTTATTTTTCAATAAACATACCATGACAAATCATTTCCTTAATAGATTCTACCCACTCAGATTTTGGTATGCCAAAATGATTCGGAATCGCAATGGTTTGAAAAATCATCCCTAATATAAGCATATCCGGTAGCTGCGGTTTTAGAAGTTTTTCACCTCTTCCAAGTTGAATAAAACCTTTTAACTGTGTATACATCACCTGATGGAGGATTTCTAATTGTTTTATATTAGCTTTTACCTTTTCATTGGCATGTGTTTGCAGCTGTTGAGCAAGGCCAAGTAACTGATGTACTGTGCTATGACTAAACATTAAGGTAAACAGAAAGTCAAATTGATCCTTAAAACCTTTGTGCGTATCAATTTCTTTTAAATCAACCAAAAAAAGGTTCATTTCGTAGATCATAAAATCGGAAATTAACTCTTCCTTGTTTTCGTAATATTTATAGAGAGTTCCTCGAGATACTTCTAAGCGATTGGCAAGTGGACCGAAGGAAAATCCTTCATACCCATGTTGAACCACCAGTTCTCTTGTTGCTTGAAATAATTGTTCAATTGAAAACTTTCTTTCCCGCGCCATACGCTCACCTCCATTCTTATTATAAAGAAAGTTGAGGTGGTTAAACAATGCTAAAGGATAAAGATGTTAAATGGTTTAATTATTGTAAGTTTTTAACATAGTTGTGACAAAGATAGTAATAATGTGATTTTGGTCTGATATAATCCAGAAAAAGTCGGATATATGAGGAAAAGAGTCAGATATCTCTCCATTTTTGTCAGATAAATTTTTATTAGGAGTTCAAACAGGAGAAATGCCTCCTAAATTTGCCCTTCGCCCATTAACTTTTTACTAAATTTTTCTTATCTTTTTCATTTTGAAAGGTTTTTGTCATCGTTTGTCCCCCAAAGCATACAATTTTAAAAAAAGGGGGACGAGTTATGCATATGAATGTTTCTGCTATGAACCTTTTACGATATGTCGTTGCCTATGTTTTTATTATTTCAGGAATAATGAAATTTGTTAGTACAGAGTTAGGTAATCATTTTATCCATTTAGGACTGCCATACCCATTAACCGTTATGTATGTGGTAGCAATTGTGGAGCTGATTTGTGGGGCGCTTATTTTAATGAATAAGCGTGTGAAAAAAGCTGCGATGCCGTTACTCGTAATCATGATTGCTGCTTTTTTATTAACAAAGGTTCCTCTTTTACACACTGGATTCTTCACATTCGCTTTTAATGCAAGATTAGATGTTGTTATGTTATTACTATTATTTATCTTATATAAATCCCATCATCGCTAAAAAAGCAGGCATCTCCTTAGACAGAGGTGCCTGCTTTTTTACTATAAGAACTTCACACAAACTGGATTCGGTACGTTGATATCTGACTGTAGCAACGTTAATTTTCCTGATTCTGCATCCCTAGAATAGATGACAAGGTTACTGGAGTTCTGATTGGAAGCAATAATGAAGGCTTCTGTTGGATCCATCACAAAGTCTCTCGGCCAATCTCCCTCCGTTGAAACACGTTCCACAAATTGAAGTTCACCATTATCACTATTGACACTATACACGGCTATGCTGTTGTGACCGCGATTTCCTGCGTAAACAAATTTGCCATCGGACGAAATATGAATCGCACTGCCTTGGTTATTTTCAGAAAAATCATCTGGCAGAGTTGAAATGGCTTGAATTTGAGTAAAGCTACCATTCTCACGATTAAAAGATAGTGCTAAGACTTCAGAGCTGAATTCCGTCATCACGTAAGCGAATTTCCCGTTTTGATGAAATACAAGATGTCTCGGTCCACTGCCAGGGCGTGTCGTAAGGCGTGAAACTTCGGTAAGTTCTCCATTTTCACTTACTTTATAGGTAAGAACTAAATCTGCACCCAATTCAACAACAACCAGAAACTGTTCATTAGGCGTGACGCCGGCGTAATGAGTATGAGGTTTTTCCTGTCTTGGATCTGGGCCAGAGCCCTCGTGCTTTATGATCGAAACTGGTTCGCTAATTAATCCGGTTTCTTTTTTTAGTAAATAAGAGTCCACAGTCCCTTTATGATAATTGGCACTAAATAAATAGCGGTTTTTACTATCCATGCTAACATGACAAGGAGGAGAGCCTGCTGCCATTTGTGAATTTAGAGGTTTCAATTGATTAGTCGTGGAATCGATTGTGAAAGCCGCAACTCCCCCCGCTTCCCCTTTTTTTATAACGGAGTATAAATACTTTTTATCCTTACTGATATTTAAGTAGGTCGGGTTTTCTAATTGTGCCGCTAACTTTACATTTTCAATCTTAGCTTTCTTGGAATCAAACTCAAATGAATAAATCCCTTTACTTTCACCGTTTGTATACGTTCCTATGTATCCGATAAATTTTGTATTTGATGTCATAGCCATACTCCTTAGATTCATTTTACTGCTTTAATTTACCATAGTTTTTTTAGGAGACTCAAATTTTACAGTTAGGAATCATTTGGATTCCTTTTTTAAAAAATAGAGAACAATTTGATGAAAACCAACTAAAGTTAAGAAGATAAAAGGATAAAGGAACAGAGAGTAATAAATTTTCCATCCATTGTAATAAAACGTACCACTCCATATGTATAGTTTTTCGAGTACCACAGCAAATAGTAGACACCCTACCAAGAAATAAAGTTTTGATTGCCACGGTTTTTGATAAGGATAGAGATTTAAAAAGATGATATTCACCGCTGGATAAATGCCAAATACATAAAGTAAACTTTCATAGTCGGGTCCTTTTTCAAAATACCCATAAAAATCATATCTTAGGTCCAGATAAATATCTGTCATCACCTGGAAATACATCGCAAATAATGTAGTGGTAATGATTTCTATTGGCTTAAGCCTTTTTCGTATGTAATAAGCAAAGAGATTAAATACGATGACCGTCATAATGAGAAATAGCATGTTATGTAGCTCCGTTCTAAATTAACGTGCTTTTATTCTTTCCATTATTTAACCAAATAATAAAAAATGCTTTACCTCTTTTTGTAATAAAGCACCTATTTCCTCAGAGCTAAATAGAGAAGGCCAAAAACGGCATAAACAACTGTCAAAATAAAAATTCCCCAATAAATTTTTGTTTTTGTATAGATTGGCATTCGATACTTTCTCAATACAAGTCGGTCACCGATATAGTTAAACAATCGTACATAAATCCAATATAGAGAATAAGAATCCCAAAAATCCCATCCATTTCTGAATTTTATAAAGCCCATATATTCTTTTAATAAAACTTCAATAGAAAAAATGATGGTTACGGTCATAAAGAAAAACGGAAAGGTATGGTTCTTTGGCCGATACCTTATAGTGATTAGGACAAGAAGGCTAAAACTAATCGCTACTGCAGGAAGAACCTGACCAACTGGCAAAACAAAGCGATAAAAGCCTAACCAATAAAAGAATAGGCACAAAATAGACGATAAAACTAAACTGATCAAAAGAACAAGCCTATATCCAAGAAAATTCTTTATCAATAGGTAAAGACAGCCTAAACCGTTGAAAATGATGGCAGAGAATAAAATGACATAATGAAATTCTGATTGGTTCATAAAAATACCCCTCATATAG
>DASQIV010000327.1:0-2619 GCA_035631415.1 Pseudoneobacillus sp.
ATCCCCGGCATTTTTTACTTTTATCTATTTATCTAAATTCGCTAAAATAAATCCACATAAAGCAAAAATCAAACCCACTGAATAACTTATAAGAATATAAATCAAGCTTATATACTTCTTGTCCTTTTTAAATAGTTGAACCGCTTCAAGTTTAAAGGTTGAAAAGGTTGTAAATGCACCGCAAAAACCGACCCCAAGAATAGCATAAACATGACTTGAAAGCCCTAGATTTAAAAAGTAGCCTAATAAAAAGGATCCAATAATATTAATAAAAAAAGTACCATATGGAAGACCTTTGTTTAACCTTTTAGATAGTAAAAATCTTGTTATGGCCCCAAGAAAACCTCCCAATGCAATATAAAGAAGAATCATTGACTTTTCACTTCCACTCGTGAGGATTCTCCATAATAAAACCCTAAGGCTGACAGTCCAATCCCACCAACAACACTTATCAATAAATATACCAATAACACACCATAGTAAGATTGATTTAATAATTGAACAGCTTCAACGCTTAACGTAGAAAATGTTGTAAAGGACCCAATAACGCCAGTTGATATTCCAGTCTTAACTGCTTGGCTAATCGTTTCGATTGGTACAATTTTGGCTGTGAACCATCCTAATACAAATGCTCCTAATAAATTGACAATAAGGGTTCCAAGTGGCAAGTGATTCCAAAAGGGCAAGGATAATTGTGAAACAAAATATCGAAATATACTCCCTATGGCACCGCCTATTCCAACATACAAATAAATCACTGTGTCACCCCTTTTGAAAAAAACACGTAGTAGTATTAGCCACTATTTATCTAGCTTACTTAATAATTGTTCACGAACCTGTGGCCATTCCTCTTTTAAAAAACTATAAAAAACGGTATCTCTTATGAAACCATTATGAATAACTCGATCCTGTCGAAGTATACCTTCTTTTACCCCACCGATTCGCTCAATTGCTTTTTGCGATCGAACATTCCGAGCATCGGTTTTCAATTGAACTCGATTTAAGTTCCATTTTTCAAACGCGTGCTCTAATAACAGAAATTTGCACTCAGTATTTACTCGTGTTCTCCACACACTTGGATGATACCAAGTCCATCCAATTTCAACACTTTTATGGAATGGAGATATATCTAAAAAGCGAGTACTCCCTACAATCCGATTTGACTCTATCTCTCTAATAACAAATGGATAGGATATTCCTTTCTCCCTATCTGCTATAGCACTTTCTACCATATTAGAACATTCCTCAATACTCGTAACAATACCTGAAGTAAACTCCCAAATCTCTTCTGGTTTTGCAGCTTCCCATAAATCCGATATATGTTCTAATTCCATAGGTAATAGTTTAACTGTTTCCCCAGTTAATTCAAAAAGTTCGTCCCACAGCTTCATATTTATAATCCCCCTCTTCCATTTCATGTAATATTATATAGGAAAAGATCTCTATTTAGCGAAAATTTTGTAATCCACTTTTGAAATTCTAAATAAATAAGACAAAAGGAAAACCTCCTCAACATAGAGGAGGTACTTAAAGGTTGATTAAAGATATCTTCCGTTCTCTGGCAAAGCAATCATATCAAAATCTCTTACCAATCTAGTTAATTCATTAGATAATTCATCACCCGTCATTGGTAACCCATGACCAGTTACAGCGATCGATGGTTTTAATGCTTCTAAGTTAACAACCGAATTACGTGCAAGTTCCCAATCTGATGTAAAATATTTTGGCGGTCCACTAATTTCTTGCTTTTGAACCATTACTTTATAAAGTGATTCTTGTTTAACTGTTACAAAAGCATCTCCTGCAATTAGTACACGATCCTCCTCACGAAATAATGAAATATGACCTGGTGTATGTCCGGGTGTATGAAACCATTTCCAACCAGAAAGCCCAGGTACACTTCCATCATCAGGTAACCTTTTTACATGCTTGGAGATATTGATTCCATGGTTAGGAAACATCGGTGATAATTCACTTACAAGTCCACCATCTACAGTGGGGTCTCCAGGCGGATAATTTTTTTCACCTGTTAAGTAAGGTATTTCAAGCTCATGCGCATAAACAGGAACATCCCAATGTTCTAATAAATCAGCAATACTTCCTACATGATCAAAGTGTCCATGAGTTAGAATAATCGCTTCAGGTGCTTTATCTTCTCCAAATCGATTCATTGCCTCATTAATAATTTCTGCAGCGGAGTGTGGCATTCCAGCATCTATTAGTACCCAACTATTTGGACTTTCTACCCTACCTATAAAAAATAAATTTACAATCTGATCACAGTAACAATAAACATCAGGCATGATAGCTTGTCCAACACCGCTTCGGATAGAAGTCATTGGTGGTATCAGTTCCTCAAATTTATTCAAAGATGTATCATCCATGATTAAAATCCCCCTCAAACAATGTTTCTCCTAGTGTCCCCATTTTCTGTAAATAATATATTACAGATAAGATAGCAACACCCTTAAGGAAAACGTAATAAAAGCTGACCTTTCATTAGGTCAGCTTTCAGATAAGGTTGGGTTAAAACCATTATGCATCAATCACTATTGGCCGATAGCTATGACGCTTTCATTTAAAATAATTCTTAACAAAATCAGGAACATTTTCGTTTGA
>DASQIV010000328.1:0-6542 GCA_035631415.1 Pseudoneobacillus sp.
AACAACTGACGAAGCACATGAGGAAGGCGAACATGAAGAGGTTGATTATGCTGCTACTTTTAAAGAAGCTGTAGATGAATTATCTAAAGCGAAAGAAGGAAAAGAAGTCGACTTTGATAAGGTAATAGGTTTATATAATGAGCATCTGCAAGAATTAGTTCAAAAAAGAGATACAGAATTTGAAGATACTCTTGACCAAAGCATCACTACTGCACTTGAAGCTGGTAAAGATGGCTCAATGGATAAAGTTGTAGTAAAACAAATTTTTGATAAATTAATGCAGAAGGTTTTTTATACTACTGTTAAACATGAATTCACTGAAGTAGCAGAAAACTGGGGAAATGTTGAAGAAGTAAAAGCTGAAATTGAAGAAGCTAAAGAATTTTATTCTATTATAGAATCTACTGTACAAAAAAGAGATGATGCATATGGTACAAACATGGTAGATGCTATTTCAGGAGGATTTACTGAAATTGAAAAGGCAGTAGATGCAAATGATCTTCTTGGTTTCCAATTAGGTAAACAAGTGGTTGATAAAACGCTAATGAAAACTTTCTATTATGCAACTGGCGCTATTCCAAATGGATATGCAACCAAAGCTTCAACTGCAGCAAAAGAAAATGCTGAAGAAGCAAAAGTTGAACAAGCTGAAGGATGGGCATTCTTCCAGTCTTTATACAGCTATTTAAATAGTCATGCAGCAGAGGAAACAGCTTTTATTCAACAACAATTTGATTTACAATCCGATGTGGCAGCACTTGACCCGGCAGCTGTTAACAAAGCCTTTGTTCGTGGATTTGCGAAAATCGCTCTAAGTGAGTATGGTGAAAGTAAAGAAACTTGGGGTGAAGATAAATCTGTTATTACCGCTCTTGAAGGTGCATTATTTATCGATATTATTGGAGAAGATATTAAAGTACTATTAGGTGAAGAAGCATATACGACACTTACAGATAACGCATCAAAATATATAGAGGCTTCAAAAACGAAAGATCAAGCAACGGGTGATTCCTTAATGAAAGAACTTGAAGCGACATTACAAACGGTTATTGATAAAGCAAAATAAGTAAAAGCTTATAGAAAAAACCTTGTTAATTCCACAAGGTTTTTTCCTCTTTATTCCTATATTAAATGTTTCTTATTCAAAACGTACATGCATTAGGGGTGTTTGATTTGAAGGTAGTTGTTACTGGAGGGGCTGGTTTTATTGGTTCACATTTAGCAAGACGATTGCTAAATGAAAAGCACGAAGTAGTTGTCATTGATGAATTACATCCTTATTATTCAGTTGAAAGAAAGAAACGGCAGCTGGAATGGGTGAAAGAGAGTGGATCTTTTCATTTTATACAAAAAAGCCTTTTACATAATGCGGAAGAGTTAGATGAAGTATTTAGTGATATTAAAGCAGACTGTATGATTCATCTAGCTGCTCTTCCAGGGGTTTCATACTCTATTGAAGCTCCGAATGAATATATTGATTATGATATTACCGCAACAGTCAATGCATTGAAGCTAGCTGGTAAAGCAGGAATAAATCATTTTATTTTTGCCTCCTCCTCTTCCGTATATGGTGAGAGAGAAAACATACCTTTAAAAGAGGAAATGGCAAATGGAAGGGTAATTTCTCCTTATGCAGCTGCCAAGACAAGTGCAGAATCGTTTTGCCATGCGTTTGCTTCATTATTTGGTTATCAAATGACCATTCTTCGATTTTTTACTGTATATGGTCCTTGGGGAAGACCAGATATGGCTATATCCTCATTTATTCGTAAGGCCATTAATAATGAGGGAATTCATATTTTTGGGAATGGCTCGGCCAGGGATTATACATATATAGATGATTGTGTTGATGGCATTATAAAGTCTATGGATTATCGTAAGGTAAATGAGATTTTTAATATAGGTTCAGGGAATCCCATTTCATTACAACAATTAGTAACTGAAATACAGAAGTATTTTCCTCACTTAAAAATGATTCATGAAGATTTTCGTAAAGGAGATGTCATGAATACATGGGCAGATTATTCAAAAGCAAAACGATTACTTCAATACGAACCGAAAGTGTCATTCGAAGAAGGTATTAGAAAAACAGTTCATTGGGCATTAAAGTATGAAGTTTAAAAAATCGGTATTTCGTTCTATAAGTGCTTTATTAATAGTATTCTTTTTTATCCTGACCCTCTATTATTTTGATTGGACTGAATTTAGGGTCCAAACATTTAACTTTTTTGTGAACCATCCCTATTTATTAGGGATGATAACTCTAACCTATTTTACCTCTTTTTTGCTAAGAGCATTAGCATGGAAGAAATATCTTCAAAATCAAGTCCGTCTTAAATATTGTTTACAGGGGGTATTATTAAGTCTCTTTATTAATCATATTACCCCCATAAAAGTCGGTGATCTAGCAAGAATATGGGTTTTAACGAAAAATGAAGATAAAATGAGTTGGGATGAAGCTACTCATTCTGTTGTCATGATGCGCTTACTCGATATGTTAACTCTTATCCTTTTTAGCTTGGTAGGCTTGATTTTATTTTCAAAAGAAATCGTTATTAAGCTATCCTTTTGGATGATACTGCTTTTTATATTGATTGTTGTTTTATTCTTGATAGTCATCCAAAAATTTCTGCCAGCATTTTATGAAAAACATTGGTTTTTACTCAAAAAAGGACTTTTCTCTTCAAACAGTCTTACGATATTACCTCTGATATTATTGAGCTGGATATTAGAAGGAATAGTTATATGGGGAGTATTAAAGTCTTTTAATCTGGCTTTTCCATTCTGGAAATCCATTTGGGTTAATTCCATTACAGTTGGAGGACAGGTTTTCCAAATCACGCCAGGAGGAATTACCACCTATGAATCCATCATGTCAGTAACCCTGGGGACATTAGGTGTTCAAATGAAAGATGCTTATCATGCTGCCTTTATAAGTCATGCTTATAAATTTTTGTTTTCATACGTAATCGGTTTATTTACATTGCTTTTAATGCCTAAATTAAAAATGAAAGAATTAAAAGATATATTAGCGTCAAAGAGAGGAGAATAAGGGTTGAAAAAAGCCTCAAAGTTTGAAAAAGTAGCAGCTCGATGCTGGAATTTATTAAATGAAGGAAAACCTTTTACCCCGATTTTCGTAACAGGAACTATGGTGTTGTTTTATTTTACAAGCTTAGATGACATCCCATTTTTAAAGGCATTTTTTATAGGTTTGTTATTAACTCTACCATTTATAGTTCTTTATAATCGGTTTGATTTTCCACTTTTTTTAAGAAACTATTTATGGATACCTTTAATTGCCTATCTAATTATATGGAAAGATGTAAATCTAAGTTTATGGACATTAGCGATTGGATTGTACTTTTTCTTTACCGTATTTTTTTGGGGAACAATTTATTATCATTTACGAATTGGGACTTCATGGTTAAACTTTACAAGATTCTGGAAATTAGTTCTTAAAAATAGTGATTCGACAAGTGGAAATGCTCAGGAACAACTCCCTAAGTTTTTATTCATTTTAGCGGTTTGGGATTATTTTATTCATGCTCAATTGAACTCTATGGAAGTTCCGATTATGAATTGGGTGTTATTTTTCCTTGTGTTATTTGTATATACCTTTATTCTTCATCACCAATTATTTGATTGGAAGCCAGCGATGATTCCATCATATGTGAATGATAGTCACCATACAGGCGAAGCTCTTAACCAAAAGGTGATTGTCATGGTCATAGATGGGATGAGGAAAGAAAGGTTTGCTGATGCTCAGACTCCATTTTTAGATTATTTAAGAATAAATGGGACCGAATATACGAATATGGAAACGGTTTATCCTGCAAGAACAGTAGTTTGTTTTTCTTCGATGTTTACTGGAACCTACCCGATTGAACATGGAATTACTTCTAATATGGTATGGAAGCTTGGAATAAAAGCCGAAAGTATTTTTGATACTTTAAGGATAGTTGGGAAGAAAGGAATATTATTAGGTATTGCTCATTTAGTAGATTCTTTTGGGAAAAATGTAGAAACTGTAACAGCTGTTATGAAAAACGATGTAGCGGATCGAAATATCATTGAAAGAGCCAAGTTAATTATGGATGAACAGGATCCTGACTTATTCATTATTCAATTGATTGGTACGGATCAGACAGGACATAGCCGTGGTGTTTTATATGATGAATATGTCCAAAAAATTCAAGAGGCGGATTCCTTAGTAGAGGAATATTTTAATTGGCTAAAAGATAGAGGGAAGTTGGAGAATTATACCTTTATCGTATGTGCAGATCATGGACAAGCAGACGGAATAGGTGGACATGGACATTTGGATGAAGGAGAAAGATTTGTCCCGTTTTTTATGTATGGACCTAAAATAGAAAAAGGTAAAAAAGTGGAGGTTAAGGCAAGTCTAGTTTCTCTAGCCTCAACTATTGCCTATTTACTAGGTGCACCTATTCCAAGTAAGGCAAGAGGACCTGTGTTAATAGATGCAATAAAAAAGGAGAAGAACAACTAGATGCGACGACAAAAATTAATCGTTTTCCTTCCAGCACATAACGAAGAAAAATCAATAGCAAACGTAATTAGAAAAATACCAAGAAATTTTGATTCTTCTATAGAGGTTAAAGTCCTTATCATTGATGATGGTTCAAAGGATGGTACCGTAGAAGTAGCGAAGGATGCGGGTGCTGACCACATATTTTCATTTAAAAAAAATCAAGGCTTAGGAGCTACAGTTCGAAAAGGATTAGAGCTTAGTTATGAAATGAAAGCTGATATTTCAGTCATGATTGATGCTGATGATGAGTATCCTGCAGAGCAAATACCTGAATTAATTTCTCCTATTGTAAATGGAGAATACGACTATGTAATGGGTTCGCGTTTTTTAGGAACAATAAAAGGGATGAAATGGAACCGAAGAATCGGTAATTACTGCTTTACCTTTCTACAATCTTTACTTTTAAGAAGATGGATTTATGACGGACAGTCTGGAATGAGAGCTTTTTCAAAGCTCGCCATGCAGCATGCGGAAATTATTCATGACTATAATTATGCTCAGGTTTTAACCCTTAATCTTGTTAGAAAAGGATTTAGAATGAAGGAAATTCCCATTCGCTATCAGGTGAGAACAACAGGAGAATCGTTTATTAAATTTCAATCCTATATGAAATATGTATTACCTGCTATTTTGAAAGAACTGTCTAGACCAGTTAAACGTATAAGGGGAAAAGAAATAGCACATCAAATAGAAACTCATAGTCTTGAATAAAATCTTTATGAGCAAATTGTGACAAGTTAAATATTCTAATTGACAATGATTTTGATAATCATTATCATTGATTATGGAGGAGGGAGTTATTTTTGAAAAAGTTTTTATTCAGTATAATCGCTGTCTTGTTTTTTTTCGTCCAAATACAACCAAACGGAGTTCTAGCTTATTCCTATGGTGATCCAAATGAAGAAAAGGTAGCTGAAGTATACAAAGAAATGCTCATTAAGCTAGATGAAAATCCTCCAAATTTTACGGATGCTAAATCTTTATATGAAACGGTTTCAGAAGAAGTGGATATGCATATGGGGCAGGAACCTTCCGAGGTTATTTTTGGGAACATTGAACAAAAAGATAAAGAAAAGCTCATAGAAAATATGGAAAAACTTCTTGTATTAAATATTGCAAGACGTTTAGATAATATAGAAACAAAATTTGATGAATATGATACAAGTAAAAAGCTTTTAGCCAAGGCATTTGCTACATACAATGCACTTTCCCCGAAAATTGAGGCTAATAAGCCAGATGTAGATAATCAAATAAAAGACGACTTTGACCGTGCCCTTAATTCATTAGGTAATCCTGGATTATTTGGGGTCGGAAAAAAGGAACCTAGTCTCGAAGAATATAAAGCAAGTAAAGAAGCGATCTTCAGTTCATTACAAAAGGAATATAAAATGGAGGATCTAAAGGTTGGCCATTTTTCCGAAAGTGAACAAGAAACAGCTAAAATAGAGAAAAAAGATTGGACAGATACATCTAATATTCGAAATTGGATTCCCATTGTATTGATTGTCGGATTAATAGTGGGTGTAATCCTCTATACATTAAAGAAAAGAAGAGGATAATTGAACATCTGGGAGAGCACCGTGGGAGAGGAGAGTTTTTAATGGAAATACAAGCATTGTTAATCACATTTAGAGAGGTGTTAGAGGCCCTTTTAATTGTTGGGATTATTACAACCTATCTTAAAAGAATGGACCATAAGCAATATACAAAATATGTTTGGCTTGGCGCTGGATTAGCAATATTAGCAAGCGTTGGAGTAGCCATGTTATTCCAAATCGTATTTACCGGTTTTGCTGCTTTGGGAAGTGAAATGTATTTAAAGATAGGTATAATGCTCGTATCAACCATCTTACTAACCCAAATGGTATTCTGGATGGCCAGCCATAGCCGAGACCTGAAGAGTAATATGGAAGGGAAGATGAATCAATTTATCTCAACTGGCAATATTGTTGGAATGGTTATCCACTCTTTTCTAGTTGTCCTTCGT
>DASQIV010000329.1:0-3715 GCA_035631415.1 Pseudoneobacillus sp.
AAGAGAAAACATTTACCGGACCTACAATCCGCTATTTATAAATTCTCACTCGCATCAGACACACATTCCGCTATCAAGCTATATTTATGACCATTGAATCTATCCTCTCATTTTTTTAGACTAACTCATTTGAGTATTATCCATTTTTTAAAACTGGTTGTAGATATTTTTTAAATAGCGAATAATTAGAAACTACAGTTCAATTAGTGTGCAGTTTTTCATTAATAGACATCTCTGTTCTTGCCAAAGAAAAGAGACGTGATTTCCAACATTGAAATCGACGGCTTTTATTGTGGATTTAAGTTGTTATTTCAAGTGCGAATTAGCATTTTCTCCGCACAACCGAACGGGTTACGCTCAAAATGGGTGGTTTTTTTTTTCTAATATTTGGATACATTAAAGAAATAGTAGAAAAAGTAGGTTGAGGTGAAATTGATTATGGTATCAAAGAGGCACAAATTATTTAATCTAACTATAATAATGATTCCATGGTTATCGTTGTTGTTGATAGGGAAGCATAATATGAAACGTTATTCTTTAGCTGGCGTTTTTATCGTTATTTTTGAGATCATCAACCATATGTATGGACATAAGAAGAAGTGGTGGAAATTTTATGATAAGCCAAAATCATTTCTAAAGGATGAACTTCCTTTTAGTGTTGGTCCCTATATGCCTCTTTCCATGTGGATACTTAAATTTTCATTCGGAAACTTTAAAAAGTTTGTGTTACTTAATGGTCTTGCTGATGGACTCTTTGCATTTATTTTCATGGATGTTCTTAAAAAATTTAAAATCATCCGTCTAAATCGGTTAAATCATTTTCAATTTTTTATCTACTTACACTATAAAGCCTATTTATTATATGGAGTACAGTATTTGTTTGAGAAGATAAGAAGATATAGTTAAAGAACGGTCTTAATCCAAAAGGATTAAGACTATTTTGTTGTTTTTTATCAAGCTGCATTTAAATAATTGACAAAGTATTGCCTTATTTCTCTTGTTATTACGAATAGGATCTTGAAAAAATGTACTTAAACTTAAGAAATTTGTATAATGGATACGATAAATACGATTTATTAAAGGATGGAGTAGTTCCATTTGAAAAATTCAATAAAGAAAAAATTGATCTTTATTTTAAAAATTTTGATCCCATTATGTCTGTTATCTTTTATTTTTTGGGAGGGTAGAATATTTGCAAACGATATTGATGTTGCTTTACTAAAGAAGCATATCAATGAGTTAGATATTTTTCAGATATTGCTAATCTTGATAGTCGGTTTAACGGGAGTTTTTACAATGACTCTCTACGATGTGGTCCTTAATAAACGATTAAATATGAAAATAACCACAACCAAACTGATTAAGTATTCATTTATAAGTAATACTATGGCCAATTTATTTGGATTTGGTGGTTTTGCAGGTGCAGCGCTAAGAACCTTTTTTTATCAAAAGTATAAGCAAGACAGGGTCGAAGTATTAAAAGGGATTGCTGAAATATCTGTTTTTTATTTGACAGGTCTTTCAGTTCTTTGTAGTTTTTTTGTTTTTGGATTTTTTGAATCCGACATGTTACAAAAATATTCTTGGCTAACGTTCGTAATATGGGGAATTGCCCTTTATTTGCCAATCATGTTAATTGGTCTAGTATTGACCAAAAGAATTGACTTGCATAAAAGAGCAGAACGTAGGTTTACATATAAGTTAATATTGATTTCTACATTGGAATGGTCTTTTGTCTTCATTACGATCTATATTATTGCAAAGGTATTAGGGCTACCCGTTACCTTTGCAGAGATTCTTTCTATTGGGGTTGTAGGGGCATCTGCTGGAGTAGTGAGTATGATTCCTGGGGGATTAGGGTCCTTTGACTTTATAGTCATTCTAGGTTTGAGGGAGCTCGGAGTTCTTGAGGAACAAGCACTTCTTCTTCTACTCCTTTATCGGATAAGCTATTACCTTTTTCCCTTCATTCTGGGCATAACATTACTGATTCGTTTCGGATGGAAACAATTGAATGAAAAATGGAGTGAACTCCCATCTATACTTCTTGAAAATATAAGTCATGTTCTACTAACTTTTTTAGTGTTTTTTTCAGGAGTCATCTTACTGACATCTGCATCATTACCAGCCATGCTAGAACGCATAAAATTTATGCATAAAATTATCTCGATGCCAATCATGAGTTTATCTCATCTACTTTCCATTGGAGTTGGGATCACCTTACTAGGTCTAGCTCGTGGAATTGAATACAAAGTTAAAAGGGCTTACCATCTTACTATTATCATGCTTATAGTTGGCGCAATCTTTACATTCTCAAAAAGCTTTGATTATGAAGAAGCCATTTTCGTCTTGATTGTCGCAGGGATTCTTTGGTTATCACGACGACGTTTTTATCGTTTGAACTTTGTTCATACATGGGGAAGAATGATCGTTGATTTATTCATTATTCTTACAGTTTTGGGATTTTATTTAGCTATAGGTTATGCAAACTTACCTGAAACTCCTTTAAAGTTTCCAGCTAAATTCCGAGATTTTATTTATACAGAACCGTCTGACCTATGGTTTAGTGGGATTATCGGATTTCTATTAGCAAATGGAATATTATTAGTTTCTTATTGGATAAAAAGGCCATTTAAGTTGGAGAAACAATCTTCTCGTCTTCATACTCACGCAATAAGAGAACATTTGAAATTGCATGGAGGAACAGTTTTATCCCATCTCATTTTTTTACATGACAAAGCTATTTATTGGACAAGGAATTCAAAAGTATTGTTTTCTTATCAAACAGTCGCAGATAAATTAGTGGTATTAGGTGACCCGGTAGGTGAAAGCGAATCTATATTCAATGCAATTGAAGAATTAAGAGATGATGCTGACAGGTTTGGTTATACACCCATTTATTATCAAGTCAGCAAAGCCATGCTACCTTACCTACATGAAAATGGCTACGACTTTCTAAAACTTGGGGAAGAAGGCTCTGTTAATCTAGATAACTTTTCTTTAAGCGGGAAAAAAATGAAATCTTTAAGGGCCAGTAAAAATAAATTTGAGAAGGATGGCTATACGTTCCAAATCATTTATCCACCGTTTTCTGAAGACTTTTTTAACCAAATCAAACAGATTTCCTACCATTGGTTAGGAGGGAGAGTAGAAAAAGGGTACTCACTTGGTTTTTTCGATGAATCCTATCTTTCTCTTGCACCTATTGCCATCATCAAAAATCCTAAAGATGAATGGATTGCCTTTACATCAATCATGCCTACCTATGATCAACATCAGACGATATCGGTGGATTTAATGAGATTTCTACCCGATTCACCAAATGGAACAATGGATTTTATTTTTCTAAATATGATTGAATGGGCAAGAGAAGAAGGGTATAAGAAGTTTAATCTTGGTATGGCTCCATTATCTAATGTTGGTATTTCCAAGTACTCTTTTTTTAGTGAAAAGATTGCGGCTCAAATCTTTAAACAAGGTCACGTTTTTTATCACTTTCAAGGTGTCAAAAGATTTAAAGAGAAGTATGCCGATCATTGGGAGCCTAAATTTTTAGCTTATAAGCGGAAGACATCCCTTTTTTTTACGATGGTTCAATTAGTCTATTTAATTGGCCGAAAAAATCAAAAATAATTGAAAAGACCCTAGCCTCCAGTTATCGAGTTTAGGGTCTTTTCTTTATAGGTTATGTTTTGCTCGATATTGATTTTGAACA
>DASQIV010000330.1:0-5599 GCA_035631415.1 Pseudoneobacillus sp.
GCTCCACCCCGCGATGACAATAGTAATACACTTAAAAATATATGGAGGAGGAAGAGGGATTCGAACCCCCGCGCGGTGTTACCCGCCTGTCGGTTTTCAAGACCGATCCCTTCAGCCAGACTTGGGTATTCCTCCGTATCAACAAGATATAATATATCATGGATACTATATCTTGTCAACAAACTTTCAAATATTTTTTTATTAAGGCTTTATTACTTCATGTCTTCCCATATATGGACGAAGTACTTCTGGAATTACAACACTTCCATCTTCCTGTTGATAGTTCTCTAAAATAGCTGCAACTGTACGCCCAATTGCAAGTCCAGAGCCATTTAATGTATGAATATGCTCCGGTTTTCCTTTTGGATCACGACGGAAACGAATATTCGCACGACGAGCCTGGAATCCCTCAAAGTTACTGCAAGAAGAAATTTCACGGTACATATTATAGCTTGGAATCCAAACCTCTATATCGTACTTTTTAGCAGCTGTAAAACCAAGGTCACCTGTGCACATACTTAGTACACGATATGGAAGGCCTAACAATTGTAAAACCTTTTCGGCATGACCTGTTAGTTTTTCTAATTCATTATAAGAATCCTCTGGCTTTACGAACTTTACAAGCTCTACTTTATTAAATTGATGCTGACGGATTAATCCTCTCGTATCACGTCCAGCTGAACCTGCTTCAGAGCGGAAACAAGCACTATAGGCTGCATAGCTTATAGGTAAGTCTTCACCGGATAAAATTTCATCTCGGTGCATGTTTGTAACTGGTACTTCTGCTGTTGGAATTAAGAAATAGTCTTCACTTTCAATTCGAAATGCATCTTCTTCAAATTTAGGTAATTGACCTGTTCCTGTCATACTTGCTCGATTTACCATATAAGGTGGAAGTACTTCCTTATATCCATGTTCGTCAACATGAAGATCTAACATAAAATTCATTAAGGCACGTTCTAAACGAGCACCCAAGCCTTTATAAAAAACAAAACGGCTTCCTGTTACTTTTCCTGCTTTTTCAAAATCAAGAATACCTAATTGATCTGCTATGTCCCAATGTGGTTTTGCTTCAAAGTCAAAGTCTTTTATTTCTCCCCATTTTCTAATTTCCACATTATCGTCTTCTGTTTCCCCGACAGGGACACTTTCATGTGGAATATTAGGAATGCTTAGTAGCAATAGCTCTAATGTTTCCTCTACTCCGCGTAGCTCATCATCGATTTCTTTAATCTTATCTCCTACTTCACGCATTTCGGTAATTAAATGATCTGCATCTTGTTTATCACGTTTTAAAGCTGCTACTTGACCTGATACATCATTACGCTTACTTTTAAGTTGCTCAGATTGAACAATAAGCTCACGACGTTTCGTGTCTAATTCTTCAAACTTTCCTAAATCGGTTAAGTCCTCACCACGATGCTGGAGCTTATTTTTTACTTCTTCAAAGTTTGCTCTTAATACCTTAATATCTAACATTACTTTTCCTCCATTCTGTTTTTTGGCAAATAAAAAACTCCCGTCCCCTATAAAAAGGGACGAGAGTTAACCCGCGTTGCCACCCTAATTGAAAGCAAAAGCTTTCCTCTTAGATTCATAACGGCTATTCACCGAAAGTATTTACTAACAAATGTTTTCAATACTTTGCTCAAGGACGGATTCCTAAGTTCTATCCACTAGTTCACACCAACCACTAGCTCTCTGAAGAACGATTTCTTAGTACTATTTCCTCTCAATGCTTTTACACTATTTAAGATTTTTATTAATGTACTATAATTATGCGCAAATTGCAACTAGATTATTCCAATTTTTTTATATAGATTCTTTCACCATATTGATAAAATAGGCAGTCATTCGGTGATCATCTGTAAGCTCTGGGTGAAAGGAACACCCTAAAAATTGTCCTTCTCTTGCTGCAACAATTCTTCCATCATATTTAGCCAAAATCTCTACATTTTCACCTGCATCGACGATATGGGGTCCACGAATAAATACAGCAGCAAAATTATCAGCAACTCCTGCGATATCTAGTTCAGCCTCAAAGCTTTCACGTTGACGTCCAAAGGAATTTCTTTCAACTGTCACATCCATCACTCCGATGTGCGGAGTATCATAACCAACCAATTTTTTTGCTAATAGGATTAATCCCGCACAAGTACCAAACATCGGTTTACCTGATTGGGCAAATGCCTTTAATTCATCCATAAAATCATATTTATCGATTAATCGTCTCATCGTAGTGCTTTCTCCGCCTGGGAGAATCAAGCCATCTACTTCTTTGAGCTGATCTTTAACTTTAATAACAACAGCTTCTGAACCACATTCTTCAATTGAACGAACATGTTCGCGAACTGCGCCTTGAAGAGCTAGCACTCCAATTTTAACCATGGAAAAAACTCCTTACCAACCTCTATCCTGCATACGTTCTCCAGGTGTAAGAGATCCAATTTCAATACCTTTCATCGCAATACCAAGATTCTTTGAAATTTCAGCAATTAGTTTATAATCTTGATAATGAGTTGTAGCTTCAACAATTGCTCTTGCAAATTTAGCTGGATTGTCTGATTTGAAGATACCAGATCCAACGAATACACCATCTGCTCCTAATTGCATCATAAGAGCTGCATCTGCAGGTGTAGCTACTCCACCAGCTGCAAAGTTAACTACCGGTAAACGGCCTAAGCGTTTGATTTCTAATAAAAGCTCAAATGGTGCTCCTAGTAGCTTTGCTTCCGTCATTAGTTCATCTTCATTCATAGTTACAACTTTACGAACTTGAGCATTTACTTTACGGATGTGACGAACGGCTTCTACGATATTACCAGTTCCCGGCTCACCCTTTGTACGTAACATGGATGCACCTTCTCCAATACGTCGAGCGGCTTCTCCTAAGTCACGGCATCCACAAACAAATGGGACAGTATATTCACTCTTTAATAAGTGGTACTCTTCATCTGCAGGTGTTAAAACTTCACTTTCATCTATGTAATCCACACCCATTGCTTCTAAAATACGAGCCTCTACGATATGACCAATACGGGCTTTTGCCATAACAGGAATGGAAACAGCATTCATAACTTCTTCCACAATACGTGGATCAGCCATTCTTGAAACTCCACCTGCTGCTCGAATATCAGAAGGAACACGTTCTAAAGCCATTACCGCAACAGCACCAGCTTCTTCTGCTATTTTTGCTTGTTCAGCGTTGACAACGTCCATAATGACGCCACCTTTTTGCATTTCTGCCATTCCACGTTTTACACGATCTGTACCTGTTTTCATTATTTTGCCCCCTTTGATATTACCTTCTGCTAATAAAGAAAAAAATATTATTCAATTTATCATATCAAAAAAATAGAGGAATGATAACTAATTCACTCGGAATTATTCATCTCCCTATTGGTAAATAAACAATAAAAAAGGCCTCCTGTCAAGACAAGAGACCTCTTTTTACTTATTCACTTTTTAAAAAAGGCCTGTGGCACTTTTCCATAATCCACCGAAGAAATCGCCAATACCACGCATCATTAAAACAAACCAATTTGCCTTCTCAATACTTGAAGCTGCCACTAAATCAACTTTAATTTGGTCATTATTTTTAGATAAAAATGATACTTTATTATCACCTTTTGCTTTAATCGTAACATAACCTACCACATCTCCTTTTTTAACAGGAGCGGTTAATTCACCATTTTTATTTAATTTCTTTTTGTCAAAAACCACAACAGGTTGATATTGATCCTTTTCACCATTTAAAATAACCATTTCAATAGAATCTTTAGTATAAACCTTAACTTTATCACCTTTACCTTTTGTTACTGGTAAAGTTTCACTTCCCTTAACTTTAAGGTTTTTAGGAACAATTTCTTCTATGGAGTAATTACTGAATGCATAATCAAACATTTTCCGTGTTTCATCAAATCGTGCCTTATAGTTTCCTTGACCATCACCATTTTTAGCATTCATTACGACAGTAATAAAACGTTTACCATCACGACTAGCAGTCCCTGTAAAACAATAACCTGCAAAATCTGTCGTACCTGTTTTAAGTCCATCTACTCCTTCATAGCCAAAAACTAATGAAGGTAACATCCAGTTCCAGTTTTCCATTTTGATTTCATCATCCGTGCCTTCACGGAATTTCTTTTTTGTAGTACTAGCTGTTTCTAATACATCTGGGAAATCCGTTATTAAACGGTAAGCTAATTTAGCTGTTGCACGAGCAGACATTACGTTTTCTTCTTCTGCTCCAGTACCTTCCGGATGAGAACCTTTAAGATCGCGATTATTTAATCCTGTAGCATTTACAAATTTAAATTGATCTAAACCTAATTCTTGTGCCTTTTCATTCATCATTTTAACGAAATTTGATTCTGAACCTGCAATCGTTTCAGCTATCGCAATGGTTGCTCCGTTAGCAGAATAAATAGCCATGGCCTCATATAATTCTCGAATATTATATTTACCATCACGTCGAAGAGGAACATTGGATAAAGAACGGTCTTGCGAAACTTTCCAGACATATTCTGATACAGAATATTCTTGATCCCATTTTACTCTTCCTTCTTTGATAGCTTCTAGTAATAAGTACTCAGTCATCATCTTTGTCATACTTGAAATTCCAAGAACAGTATCGGCATTTTTCTCAAATAGAACTCTACCAGTAGAGGCTTCCACTAAAATGGCAGCATCAGCTTTCACATCTAATTGAGCTTG
Source organism: Pseudoneobacillus sp. (assembly GCA_035631415.1). GTDB lineage: Bacteria > Bacillota > Bacilli > Bacillales > Cytobacillaceae > Pseudoneobacillus. The sequence continues at coordinate 4,717 of DASQIV010000330.1, forward strand.
TGCTTTTACTGAATCTCCAGATTGAAATAATCCAAATATCAAAACAAAAGCCATTAAACTGGCAATATATTTTTTAAAGTATTTTTTATTCACCTTTACGCCCTCCACCTCTTATATTTACACTTTCGTTATTTTAACATATCTCCTATTGAAAAGGTAGGATAGCAAGTCCTAACTTAAACAGAAAAGTTTTTTACCAAACTGACCAATATTTACACTCCACAAAAAAAAAAACAGGGAATAGCTCCCTGTCTTTATGATTGGTATGAATAGTTTGGTGCTTCCTTTGTAATTTGAACATCGTGTGGGTGACTTTCTCTTAATCCGGCACCCGTCATTTTAACGAACTGTGCTTTTTCTCTTAATTCGTTTAAATCTTTCGTTCCACAATATCCCATGCCAGATCGTAAGCCACCTACTAATTGATAAATGGTATCTGCAAGTGGTCCTTTGTAAGCCACTCTTCCTTCAATTCCTTCTGGCACAAATTTTTTATTATCTTCCTGGAAATACCGGTCCTTTGAGCCTTTCTCCATTGCCGCAACAGAACCCATACCACGATAAACTTTAAATCGTCTGCCTTGAAAAATTTCTGTTTCTCCTGGACTTTCGCTCACACCTGCAAGCAAGCTTCCAAGCATAACTGCATGTCCACCAGCTGCTAATGCCTTCACTACATCACCAGAGTACTTTATCCCACCATCAGCTATAATGGATTTTCCATGCTTTCTTGCTTCAGTAGCACAATCATATACTGCAGTGATTTGTGGAACTCCAACACCAGCTACAACACGGGTTGTACAAATAGAGCCCGGCCCTATCCCAACTTTAATGATATCTGCTCCAGCTTCAATTAAATCCTTTGTAGCCTCAGCTGTCGCTA
>DASQIV010000331.1:0-3279 GCA_035631415.1 Pseudoneobacillus sp.
AGTTTTATTCGAACTTCATGTAAGAAAGAGGTATCAGGTCTAAAACCTGAGCATACGATGATTTCATCAATCTCATTAATTGACTGTTCATCACCATTTAGATCACCTTTAATAGTAACGTTGTCTCCAACTGACTTTACTTCACTAATATAAAAAGGGGTTAAGACATTAATCATTTCAGATTCTACTAGTTTTTGTATTCGAACTCCTAATTCCCCACGTGCTGGTAAGCCATCTCTTTCTTGTCCTCCGTAAACGGCTGAAACATGAGATTTTCTTAATACCCAATGGATGATTGTATTATTATGCTTTTCCTTTAATTTTGCTAATTCAAGCATAACATTAATAGCAGAATGTCCACTTCCTACAACCATGACCGTCTTGTTCGCGTATCTTGTTTCAAACTCACCTAGAACATTGGGAATACCATAGTGGATCTTATCATTCAAATTTCTTTCAGCTTTAGTCCATAGGCCATTAGATAGCATAGGATTAGGATTTTTCCATGTTCCTGATGAATCAATGACAGCTTTTGCATCATAAATCTTTGTTTCCTCATTTTTCTCTACATAAATTTGAAATGGACGATTCTCTCTATCAGTCGTTTTTAATTTATCTAATCCTTTTTTCGCCACTCCAACAACTTTTGCATTTAATACTAAGCTATCTTGGATTTCAGGTAGTTGACTTAATGGAATCAAATAGTCATTCACAAGCTCGTTTCCATTGGGAATAACATCTGAATTTGGTGAAGCCCAGCCTGTCTTTTCAAGTAATTCCTTAGCATTTTTATCAATGTTATATTGCCAAGGAGAAAACATTCGGACATGTCCCCATTCCAATATACTGGATCCTACTGTATTTCCTGTTTCAAAAATGATAAACTTCTCACCTTTACTTATTAAATGCGCAGCAGTCGCTAGTCCTACTGGCCCACCACCAATAATGGCAATTGGTAAATCGTTTAAATTCATTATACTAGCACTCCTCTTTGGACTCCGTTAATAATTTTTCCATAGCCATGACATCTACATATTGACCGTCTAACAATCCTTGATTTACAAATACGCCAACTTCACGGAATCCCTGTTTTCTATATAACCCTTGACCTAACTGATTAAAGGGGAAAGTAAAAAGGATTATTTTATGAAAGTCATTTTCTTTAGCGATGGTCTGAATCACTTCAAGTAACCTCCCGCCAACACCTTTTCCTCTGCTTTCCCTAGAAATATAAAGGGACAGATCGGCCACCCCTAGATATGCAGCACGATTATTATATGGATTCAAAGATGCCCAACCTAGAATTTTACCCTCTAATTCGGCAACGATGACCCGGTAACGCCCAATGTGCCTATCAAACCAATCCTTCATAAAGGAATAATCTTTCGTTTCCGTTTCTAGAGTAGCAATTCTATCCTCAATTCCTTGGTTGTATATCATTTGAATGGATTCGATATCCTTTACTTTTGCACTTCGAATAAGTATATCACCCATCAGTTTCTCCTCCTGTTAACACTTACTTCCTTCTCCTGTGTTACATCCAATCGTGATCGTATTATTCATATGTTCTACTAGTAATTGAAGGGAAATTTGAACAGTTTCCCTTTCAAACGCTGTCATTCCACTAAAAATATTTTTAATAAATTCATGCATTTGACAATCAATTTCCCAAGCGACACGTTTCCCTAATTCGGTTAAGGAAAGATTGGTTACTCGTTTATCATCCGGAGATGGAATCTTTTCCACTAATTCCATTTTCACAAGCGTCTGAATTTGCCTACTGAAGGTAGTTATGTCAATTCCAAGTAATTCAGCCACTTTTTGAATGGATGGATTTTTGTTGTTTTCTATTTCATAAAGGATGTGGCTTTGGATGACAGACAAATCAATCCCCTCTGCTGAACAACAAGTCTTATTTAGTAACCCAAACTTACGGATTATGGTTTGAAAATGTTCTCTCATTTTGGTCATCCTCCATTTTTAAAAATAATTTTTGCTTTTGTACTTTACACGGTTACATTTTCAGTCTTCTTTACGATGGACGGAATAATTGAAAAAGCTGTTTTTCTTAAACCTAGGATAAATCGGAATGTTGGTCCATGACTATGAGAAGACAAAGGACCTGCAAAATATAAGCCTGGTACACTTGATTCAAATGATTCGTTCAATTTTGGGAATTGAATATAGTCATCTTCACGCCCAATTTCCATTAATAGTTCTTGATCAAAAAACGGAACTTTATCTAGGTTAATATGAAAACCTGTTGCCGCAATAATATGATGGACGATTTTTTCTGTTCCATCTGATAATACAAGACGAATTTCATCTTCATTTACCTGTTCTATTTTTTCGATTGCTAATCCTGCATTTTGTGGAACAATTCCCTCCACATATGGTTTTAAGAAATGAGCAACACTTCCAGCAGACTGACCCCATCCCTGTTTCTTTTCTTCAAGAGGAAGATTGTAAAAAATATCTCCTACATCACGTAACGCAATCTCATTTTCTCTACTTCCAGCGTAATTGGGTCCTGACTTTCGGTAAATTAATTCTACATCCGCACCATCGCGATGCAATAAACCTGCTGCTTCCCATGCACTTTGACCACTTCCAAGAACGACTACTTTTTTCCCTTTGAATTGTGCAAAGCTAGTATATCCAGTAGTGTGAGTGACCAACTTTTCTGGAAAATCTTTTAAGAAATGGGGTAAGAACTTATAATGTTGTACCCCTGTTGCTACAACGATATTCTTTGCTGTAAAGGTATCCCCGTTCTCAGAAGTTACTTCATAATAACCTTCTTTGTGTACAACCTTTGTAACTAACTCAGGAGTAAATTCAATTCCTGCTTTTTTAGCAAACCAATTTGCATATTCAACAAATATTGGTCTTGGAAGAGGAGTCACCAGTTCTGTGCCCGTTTCTTCCGAAAAATGTTGAACGGTTAATTCATCGTTTGAATCTGAAAAACTAACAAACTCGTGTGGAGTTCTGATGAACATATCTTGTGGCATTTGATTTTTCCAAAAATCCATCGGATATCCAAATAATTTGTACGTAAGTTGATTCGCCACAGCATGTGCTCCTAATGAAATTCCAAATGGACCCGAACCGATAATAATAACATCTAACATAGTGAACATCTCCCTTTTATTTGTAAAATTCAAGTTAAATTCCGTTTCTTTAATCAAATAATTTTGTTTTATAACTAATTTATACCAATTTAATTTGCAAATTGCAAGTATTATTTATCAAAAAAAATTGATTTATTTTAAATAT
>DASQIV010000332.1:0-10855 GCA_035631415.1 Pseudoneobacillus sp.
ATTTTGGAAAAAGAAAATTCACTTTTTCCTTGTTGTTTTTACGTACTATACCTAAACCCGTATGATTATTGGCTTCGTGGCATCTTTTCGTATTCGTACTATACAAAAATCTGGAGAATTAAAGTAATTATTTAATCTTGGTTCTGATAGCAACAAAGTATACGAAAAGAGCCTTTAAAAACTATACAATTCTTTGTGCCAATGTTACGACGTTGGTTGAAAGAGTTGAATAGAAAAAGCACTCAATTTTAAATATTGACCTACCAATGAGAAGAATCCTCCCACGTATATTAAATTTGGGAGAAAAGGGAGTTGAGAAGGGTGAGAAATAGAAAGAAATTATTAAAAGATGCAGGTCAAGGCTATCTTTTTATGGCACCGACACTATTTGTACTTATTTTATTTTTAATAGGACCTATTTTTTATGCGATATATCTTTCGTTTCATAAGGTTCAACTTTTAGGAAATGCCTCATTAGATTTTGTTGGATTCGATAACTTTATAAGAATATTTGATGATGACCGGGCTAAAATTGCTCTTTTGAACACGATAAAATATGTTGTGATTGTGGTGCCAACTCAAACCTTTTTGGCATTAGTCTTAGCTGCAACCTTAAATGCTGGCTTGAAAGGGCAAAAGTTTTTTAGAATTGTTTATTTCTTACCAACCTTAACTTCTTCTGCCGTCTTAACACTCATTTTTATGTGGATGTACAATCAAAACGGTTTAATCAATCACTTACTCGAATTGGTTGGATTGCCAACTTACAACTGGCTTGGTGACCCTCAAATAGCTTTAAACGCCATCATGATCATGAATATATGGTCTACTGCTCCATTTTTTATGGTTATTTATTTAGCAGCTCTTCAAGGAATACCAGACTCTCTTTATGAAGCAGCTAGTTTAGATGGGGCTAACGCCATTCAAAAGTTCTTTTATGTAACCATCCCAAATCTACGACCGGTTACAAGTTTTGTTGTTGTAATGGGAATGATTGGGACATTCCAATTGTTTGATCAATCTTATATCTTCTCTGCCGGTTCTGGCGGTCCTAACAATTCAACCTTAACCATTGTTTTATTAATTTATCAATACGCCTTTAAGAGTTTAGGAACACTTGGCTACGCTGCTGCACTAGCATTTGCCCTTGCCATTTTGATCCTAGTGGCAACCCTAATACAACGAAAATTTTCTAAAGAGGAGTCTCTTTACTAGGAGGGAAAAACGTGAAAAGAAAAGTCGGTTTTGCAAAATCCTCTTTATATGCCATTTTAGTTATATATGCCATTGTCACCATCATTCCTTTTTTATGGGCAATGTCCTCTTCTTTTAAAACATTAGAGGAAATTGTTAGTGGATCCATGAGTTTTATGCCAAAAAACTTTACCTTTGATAATTATAAAATGATTTTCATTGAACAAGAATTATTTCCACGTTGGTTATTTAACAGTTTATTTATAGGGATTGTTGTTACAGGATTAAATATTATTTTTAATTCGATGGCTGGATATGCATTAGCAAGATTAAGCTTTCCAGGCAAAAAGCCACTCTTTGTCATCATTCTTGCCGTATTAATGATTCCTGCCCAAGTTACAATGATTCCTAACTATTTAATTTTGAAAGAACTTGGCTGGTTGAACACCTATCAAGGAATGATTGTCCCAACCATGATTAATGCGACCTTTATTTTTATGATGCGTCAATTTTTCATTAACTTCCCTAAAGAACTGGAAGAAGCTGCTTCACTTGATGGCTTAGGTAAGTTTGGAACCTTTTTCCGAATTGTCCTACCGATGGCCACCCCAGCACTTGCAGCACAAGCCATTTTCGTCTTTATGGGCTCTTGGAATGACTTTATGAGACCGTTAATTATTTTATCTGATTCAAAAATGTTTACCTTACCATTAGGATTAAATACGTTCAAAGGCCAGTACATCAGTTACTGGAATTATATAATGGCTGCATCCATGGTCTTTACATTACCAGTGCTTCTAATTTATGGCTTCTTTAATAAGTATTTTATTAAAGGGATGTCGTTTATTGGGGACAAATAGAGGAATAAAGCTACAACCTTGGTGTTTTATTAAGCCAAGGTTTTTTTTTTCTCATAATCCTATCCTTTTATCACGATAATTACCATCTATAGTTTTTCAAAAAAAAAGAACAATAAGAAAGTATCATGTGTGATTAAAGGAGGAAAGAAAACATGATCAAAAAGTTCCAGATAATAGCTACAAGCTTCTTATTGATGTTGTTGGTGGCATGTAACAATAATGATAATACAGCTTTTGATGCTTTAACTCCTGGAGATCAAGATAATGCTACCGATCAAAGAGGAGATAATGTTGGTGATGCATTCCGCACAAGAAATGGGAATGACACTGCAGAAGGTTTAAATACCGCTCGAAATACACGATATGGCGTAAGACCTGGTACTAGTGATGGGTTAGCTGGTAATATGGATGATTCCATTTCTGCTGACTATACTGAAATGACTAGTAAGAATTTCCCACATACAAGACCGATACAAATCCAAGAAGCAAAATATCAGTATGTGATTGATGGGCAGCAAGGTAACATGCAGAATGCTGACCTAGGAAATTTAGGACAACAAGCACAGATGTTCATTCAACGTTTCCAAGGGCAAATGGGACAAGGGCAACAACAGGCAACGGATAGACGTCCACAATATGCAAGAGGTCAAGGTGGACAATTTATGCAACCTGGGACACAACAAGCTCCAACGGAACAAGTAACACCTGAGCAACAAGCACCAACTCAGCAAGCGGCACCACAACAGCAGGCTCCAACAGCTACACCGAAAGCACCAGCAACCCAACCGACTCAACAGGCAAAAACGGCTGGAATTAGTGCTACTGAGCAAAAGGTTATTGAATTAACCAATGCTGAGAGACGTAAAGCTGGTGTAAAGGATTTAATTGGAGATACAAAGCTAAGCTCGGTTGCGAGAACAAAGTCAAATGACATGCAGGCAAAAGGATATTTCTCACATACAAGTCCAACATATGGTTCACCATTTGATATGATGCGGGACTTCGGCATTACGTATCAAACTGCTGGTGAAAATATTGCGCAAGGTCAACGTACACCTGAAGAAGTGGTTCGCGCTTGGATGAATAGTGAAGGACACCGTAAAAACATCTTAAACCCAGCGTTTACCCATATTGGGGTTGGTCATGATACGACTGGCAACCATTGGACGCAAATGTTTATCGGGAAGTAATAAATCCCAATAATGCTTAAAAAACAAGAGGTCTGGTCTCACATGCTGACGATCAGGCCTCTTGTTTTACTATTTTTTATTATGTCTTTCTTCTAGAACACCGATGACTTCTTGTAATGGTAAACCTTGTTCAACAAGTAGTACTTGTAAGTGGTAAAGGAGATCGGCTGCCTCCCATTTTAATTCTTCACGGTCACGATTTTTTGCAGCAATAATCACTTCTGCTGCTTCTTCCCCAACCTTTTTTAAAATTTTATCGACACCTTTTTCGAATAGATAAGTCGTGTAAGCTCCTTCAGGTCTTTCAACATGACGTTGCTGAATCACTGTTTCAAGTCGGCTTAAAATCGCTAAATTGGAAGCTGGTGTTATCGGAGCATCTTCATTTTTCCAAAGACTCTCAGTAAAACAACTCGTTGTTCCATTATGGCAAGCTGGTCCATTAGGTACCACTTTTACAACAACTGCATCTTGATCACAATCATATGTAAGTTCAACGATTTTTTGTGTGTTCCCACTTGTTGCCCCTTTATGCCATAGCTCTTGTCGAGAACGACTGAAAAACCATGTTTCTCCTGTTTCAAGGGATTTATTTAAAGATTCCTCATTCATATACGCTAATGTTAAAACTTCTTTTGTCTCAGCATCCTGCACGATTGCAGGAATAAGACCTTTTTCATCAAATTTTAATGATATCATCGTACTGCCACTCCCTGTTCACGTAAATACGTTTTTACTTCTTCGACAGACGTTTCTTTATAGTGAAAAATGGAGGCCGCTAAAGCTGCATCTGCTTTCCCCTCATTAAAAGCTTCTGCAAAATGCTTGGCATTTCCTGCCCCACCTGATGCAATAACGGGGACAGAAACCGCTTCACTAACGGCTTTAGTTAAAGTTAAATCAAATCCATTCTTTTCTCCATCACTATCCATTGACGTAAGCAGAATTTCTCCGGCCCCTCTAGAAACAGCTTCCCTTGCCCACTCGATTACTTCCCAATCGGTTGCATTTCGACCACCATGAGTGAACACTCGCCACGATCCTAAATCTTTGTCAAATTTAGCATCGATTGCGACTACAATACATTGTGAACCAAAAAAGTCAGCACCCTCTGTAATAAGTTCAGGATGTAAAATCGCTGCGGTATTCAGTGAAACCTTGTCAGCACCCGCTCTGAGTATTCGTTTCATATCTTCTAGTGAGTTAATTCCGCCTCCAACTGTAAATGGGATCGCTAATTCAGAAGCAACCGCTTTGACTACCTCCGTCATTGTCGCACGTCCCTCGTGTGAAGCAGAAATATCTAGGAAAACAAGCTCATCCGCCCCTTGCTCATCGTAAAATCGTGCAAGTTCTACCGGATCTCCAGCATCCCTCAATTGAACAAACTGGATTCCCTTCACCACACGCCCATCCTTCACATCTAAACAAGGTATTATTCGTTTCGTTAGCATCCTAATCTCACCTCACTAATCTTGAACTTCTTGTAACGCTTCTTGGAGGGTAAAACGTTCTTCGTAAAGGGCTTTTCCAACAATGGAGCCTGTGATTCCTTTTTTCATGAGTTCCTTTAAACCACTTAGGTCAGCAAGGGTACTAATGCCTCCAGAGGCGATGACACTCTTTTTCGTCTCTGATGCTAGCTCCTCTACTGCTTCAAAGTTTGGTCCTGCTAGAGTTCCATCGGTTGCGATATCTGTAAAAATAAACGTTTCAGCACCGACATCAGCAAACGCCTTTCCTACTTCAACCGCTTTAAGCTCCGATTTATTTAACCAACCGTGTGTTGCTACATAGCCATCTCTTGCATCAATGCCAATGACAATATTGTTTCCATACTTTTGAATCATATTGGTCGCAAATTCCGGATTAGAAACAGCGACGCTCCCTAGGATTACTCGATCGACACCATTTTTTAGATAATGGTAAATATCATCTTCTGTTCGAATTCCGCCACCAATTTGAATTTTAACTCCTAGTTTTTGTGCCGCTTCTATAACAAACTGGTCGTTTACTCGTTTACCGTCCTTCGCTCCATCAAGGTCTACCATATGAATCCATTCGGCACCATTTTTGGCAAATAATTTTGCCATCTCAAATGGAGAATCTCCATAAATCGTTTCCTTATCATAATCTCCTTGTAAAAGGCGGACACATTTTCCACCACGCATATCAATCGCTGGATAGATGATAAAACTCATTTGGCCACCTGACTTTCTTCCACTAATTTTGCAAAATTCCCTAACAGTTCCATACCAAGTTTGCCGCTCTTTTCGGGATGAAACTGCATTCCAAACACATTTCCTCTGCCAACGATGGCTGCCACTTCCTCGTAATAAGAGCTTTTTGCGATCACCACATCGGAATTTTTCGCATCAACGAAATAGGAGTGGACAAAGTACACATACTCTTCTTTTTGTGATGAAGTAAAATCGGCAGTTAATCCCCCTGTTAAAGGCGATTCTTTTAAAAATTCAAGTCGATTCCAGCCCATATGCGGAACTTTATAGTTCTCACCTGGGAAACGTTTTACTTTTCCTGGTAAAAGCTTTAGACCTTCTGTCGGTCCATTTTCTTCGCTTTCCTCAAAAAGCAGCTGCATTCCTAAACAAATTCCGAGAAGCGGCCTACCAGATTGAACATACTGGGTTATCATCTCGGATAGTCCCTCATCAAGAAGGCGCTTCATGGCATCCCGAAACGACCCGACTCCAGGTAATAAAAGCGCGGTTGATTGACTTAATTTTTCCTTATCTTCGGAAATAAAATAGTCAACACCTAGTCTCTCAAGTGCCTTGCTTACGCTGAACAAGTTACCCATTCCATAATCTATAATTCCTATCATTTATAACATCCCTTTCGTTGATGGAACCCCCTTGATTCGAGGATCAATGGTCGTTGCTTCATCAAGCGCACGAGCTAATGCCTTAAAAATCGCCTCTATGATATGGTGGGTATTTTTTCCATAGTGAACGATAACATGAAGGTTCATACGAGCTTCCAATGCAAGCTTCCAAAGAAATTCGTGAACAAGCTCGGTGTCAAAGGTACCAACCTTTTGACTCGGGAACTCTGCTCTCATTTCAAGATGAGGACGGTTGCTTAAGTCCACTACTACTTGAGCAAGGGCTTCATCCATAGGGACAAACGCATTTCCATAGCGTTTGATTCCACTTTTATCGCCAAGAGCATCACGAAGCGCTTGTCCAAGGCAAATGCCGATGTCTTCAGTTGTATGGTGATCATCGACTTCAGTATCACCTTTTGCTTGGACCGCAAGATTGAACTGACCATGTTTTGTAAAAAGGTCGAGCATATGCGTCATAAATGGCACACATGTTTCTAATTCAGATTTACCTTCACCATCTATTGCAAAGGTTAACTTAATATCTGTTTCACCTGTTTTCCGATGAACTGTTGCAATACGTTCCATTTGGGGGCCTCCTAGCATTAATGTGAGTTTTTAGGAAAAACGATCGTCATTTTCGAAAAAGGTTCCTCCAGTACTTAGGAAAAATGATTGTTTTTTTGTCAAAAAAACTTCTTCCATTTTTTTGAAAAAATGTGACTAAAGGTAGTAATATTCTCGAATTTTAGCTAGATAAATTTTAAAAAGAGTATGATAAAACTCGAAAATAGTAAGATAAATATCTTTCCGAGACTTTATTGTCCAGTATTCTTAGATTAACTAACAAAAGTTTACTTAAATCGAGACTCAATCGCGCGGGCATGTGCTTCTAATCCTTCTAAACGAGCAAATGCGGCAATTTTTCCAGCGTTTTCTTCAAATGCTTGTTGACTATAGGCAATGATGCTTGATTTCTTCTGAAAATCATCCACGTTTAGTGGGCTTGAAAATCTTGCTGTTCCGTTTGTCGGAAGGACGTGGTTGGGACCGGCAAAATAGTCGCCGACAGGCTCTGAACTATAGCGTCCGATAAAAATAGCGCCAGCGTGACGAATTTTCCCAAGCAACTCCATAGCATTTTCCGAAACAATCTCTAAATGCTCAGGTGCCACCTCGTTAATCACCTTTACCGCTTCATCCAAGTTTTCTGTAACGTAAATAGCCCCATAATCGCGGATAGACGCTGTTGCAATTTCTTTTCTTGGTAAAATCGCTAATTGCTTTTCGACTTCCATTGCCACTTGCTCTGCTAGTAGTTGAGAAGGAGTGACCAAAATACTGCAAGCACGCGGATCATGTTCCGCTTGAGAGAGAAGATCTGCTGCGACTTCATTCGCTTTAGCCGTTTCGTCTGCTAAAATGGCAATTTCACTTGGTCCCGCAATCATATCTATGTCGACATCACCGAATACTTCTCTTTTTGCTAGAGCCACATAAATATTTCCCGGTCCTGTGATTTTATCTACAGGTTGGATGGTTTCGGTACCATAAGCGAGTGCAGCGACCGCTTGAGCTCCACCGACCTTGTAAATCTCCTCCACTCCTGCTTCCTTTGCAGCAACGAGAACGGCTGCCGGTAAAAATCCGTCTTGTGAAGGCGGAGAAACCATAACAATTCGCTTTACGCCTGCCACCTTGGCTGGAACCACGTTCATAAGCACTGATGAAGGGTAGGCAGCTGTTCCACCAGGAACATAAACACCGACTGAATCGAGAGGTGTTATTTTCTGTCCGAGTATCGTTCCATTTTCCTCTGTTGTTAGCCAGGAAGGACGCAGCTGCTTTTCATGAAAAGCTTTAATATTTGACGCAGCCTCTTGAATGATAGCAATTTGCTCATCAGATAATTGCTCGTACGCGGCATCAACCTCAGCTTTTGTCACTTTAAGAGACAGCAATTCAACACGGTCAAATTTGGCTGTAAACTCCTTTAAAGCTTGGTCCCCTTGGGCACGAACTACTTTTATAATAGCTTTGACAGCCTGAAGCTGCTCTTCCGTTCCAGCTTCAAGCGTTCTTTTAATAGAAATCCCTTCATTTATGTTAACAATTTTCATCTTGTCCACCTCCCAAAACCTAGATAATCTGACTCAATCGCTCGACCATATCGCTTATACGCTCATCCTTCATTCGATAGCTGACTGGGTTCGCAATCAACCTTGAAGTGATGCCGACAATTTGTTCATATTCGACTAAGCCATTTTCGACAAGCGTTCTCCCCGTCGAAACGATGTCGACAATGCGATCGGCTAAACCAATCATCGGTGCCAGCTCAATGGAACCGTTTAATTTAATGATTTCAACCTGCTCGCCTTGTTCACGAAAATAGGCTGCAGCAATATTGGGATACTTCGTCGCAATTTTCGGGGCAATGTCCTTCATTTTTGTATTTGGTAAACCGGCAACTGCTAGATAACAGGCGCTAATTTTTAAATCCAAAAGCTCGTAAACATCTCGTTCTTCCTCGAGCATCACGTCTTTTCCAGCAATTCCAATATCTGCTACCCCATGCTCTACATAAGTTGGGACATCCATTGGCTTCGCTAGGATAAAGCGCAATTTTTCCTCTTCTACTTCGATAATAAGCTTTCGAGATTCTGCAAATTCAGGTGGAAGCTGATAGCCTGCTTGTCTCAATAGCTCAACCGCTTCTTCAAAAATTCGCCCCTTTGGCATTGCCACTGTTAAAAAATCTGTCATAAAGCAATCTCCTCTTTAAGTTTCGGGTTAAGGTTCTTTAAAAAGCAGATTCCCGTCCAGCTTGACCTATTAAAAAGCTAACATCTGCAAATTTTTTTGTGTACTCGTCAATATTTTTAACTCCATTGATATCTTGAAGGACAACTTGCTTGCCCTCTTCTCGTTTACTTTTTGCAAGCTGGAAAGCTTCTTGTCTTCTTTCATTACTAAAAAGAATGCAATAGGTGGGAGTCATTTCTGCCGCTCCCCCGATGGCTTCTAATAAACGATCAAGGTGAATGCCGAAGCCTGTTGCGCTTTTGGACTCCCCAAATTGTTCAAGTAGCTGATCATAGCGTCCACCATTGCCAATTGGAAAACCAACTTGACCTGCATACACTTCAAATAGAATTCCAGTGTAATAACTCATATGGCTAACAAGGGTTAAATCTAATTGAATGAAGCTCTCGACCTCAAAATCAGTAAGAATGGCATACAATTCTTCTAGCTGTCTAAGTGCTGCTTTGCCACGTTCGTTTTCGACAATCTCAAATGCTTTTTCAATCGCCTCTTTACCGCCACGAAGCTTTAAAAAATCTAGTAAGCGCTGTTTATCAATAGAGGATAATGCTAGTGATTTCACGTGTTCACGATAGCCGACATAATTTTTTTCATATAGAAAGCGACGTAAAACATTGGCACGGTCCTCGGTTCCAAGAATTTGCATGAATAGCTCTTGGACAAAGCCAATGTGGCCAACAGAAATTTGAAAATGATCGAGTCCGGCTTCCTGTAAGGTGGATATGAGTAAGGCAATGACTTCTCCATCAATGGAAACCGTAGGGTCAGCAATGGCCTCCACGCCAATTTGTTCGAATTCCGCTGGTCTTCCACCCTCGCGTTGCTGAGCGCGAAACACATTTGCCGAATAGGCAAGCCTAAGTGGAAGATCTTCTTTAAGAAGTTTAGAAGCTGCGACACGAGCAATCGGTGTCGTCATATCCGGTCGGAGCACTAGCGTGTGACCTTGCGAATCGAGTAGCTTGAAAAGCTGCTGATCGAGAATGGCCGATGCGGAACCAACTGTTTCGTAATATTCCAACGTTGGCGTTTCGATAAATTGATATCCCCACTGCTTTATCGCTTTTTCCATGTAGGTTTTTGTAAGATGCTTTGTTTCGTATAAATTTGGTAATGTATCTCTCATGCCAAGTGGCTTTTCAAACATAAATAACTGACTCAAGATGCTCTCCCCTTTAAATGAAAGCTGTTTCACGCGTTTAAATTTATCAACTATAATTATATTTTCAGAAATCCTTTAGTTCGCTAATATGGTAGTAAATTAAAGATATTGTATCGTGATATAGGGGCACCGTCAACTGAAAAGTTTTTATCCATAAGTAGTATTTCCCAAAATCAGATACTTGCTCCTTAGAGTTTGAAGCGTATAATAAGAGGATGTGAAAAAAGATATAGATTCAAGAGTCTGCCCTTTTGCACTTTAAAGCACTGGGGGTCAGACCCCCGGTGCTTTAAAGCGGGAAAGGAGTGATTTAGGTTGAATAAAGAATGGTTGAAGGTGTTTATTGCCGCATTTTTTGAGGTTTTTTGGGTGATGGGCTTGAAGCATGCGGATGATATATGGACATGGTTAGGAACGGCTATTTGTATTGCGATAAGTTTTTACGGCTTAGTGTCGGCTGGTAAAAAGCTGCCGGTTGGTACGGTTTATGCGGTGTTTGTTGGACTTGGGACTGCTGGAACAGTAACGGCAGAGATTCTTTTCTTTGGAGAACCGTTCAAATGGATTAAGCTCCTGTTAATTCTGCTTCTTTTAATAGGAGTTATGGGTTTGAAGCTTGTCACCTCTGAAACCTCAGTGGAAGGAGCGTCTGCCAAATGAGTTGGTTTTATTTAGTTATTGCAGGAATTTTTGAAATGCTTGGCGTGGTGCTTATGCACCGCCTCCATCAAAAACGAAATTGGCAATCGTTTTTGTTACTCGTGGCAGGATTTGGTGGGAG
>DASQIV010000333.1:0-3584 GCA_035631415.1 Pseudoneobacillus sp.
ACAATGGTTAATAGCTCTTGTTCAAATTCAGCTACATAAGCGGTAAGCTCCATTAAGATTCGTTCAATTTCGAGCTGTTCTTTCACTCTTATTTCCTGTAACTGATTGTTTAATTGAACAATCGCTTGCGGTTCAATAAAAAGTGTTTGTCCTGATGAACTTTGATCATGAATAATACCACCATAATGACCACGGTATTCTTGTTTAACTGGGATTACGAAACGATCATTTCGGATAGTCACAATAGCATCGGATAACATCTTCTGCGCATTGGATGAACGAATCATACTTTCTAGCTTTTCACGGACACGAGATTCATTTGAACGCAGCTGCTGTCTGAGGGATCTTAAGGTTTCACTTGCACCATCTAACACCTCACCGCTTTCATCAATGGCATTTTTAATCCTTTGCTCTAAATCAGCAAGAACAATGATTTTTCCAACATATTGGCTAAGGATCGGCAATTCTACCTGATCATCGACCATATCCTCAATAAAACGCTTTATTTGTCTACTTACTCGAATCGTACTTGCTACTTGGTTTAATTCCTGAGGACTTAAAGTCCCCCCAATAGCAGATCGTTTTACATGTGACCGAATATTATAAATGCCTGATAACGGAACATTTCCTTTTAAGCGGTACACTTTTGCCGCTTCATCGGTTTCTTCCTGCCATTTTACAACCTCATCAAATTGATTAGAAGGAACTAAATTCTTCACTTTTTCTTGACCAAGTGTAGAAGAAGTAAATTCTAATAACTGTTCTTTTACTTTTTCAAATTCTAAGACTTTAAGTACTCGTTGTTGCATGGAGATATCTCCCCTTTACCATCTATTTCTTCCTTACCGACGATATAAAAAATTCAATAATTCGTCTTTTCCGAGTGTGTTCAGTACATTTTCCTTTAATATCCAGCCTTTACGTGCGGTTGCAACACCAATCTCCATATGTGAAAGAGTGTCTTTATGATGCGCATCGGTATTAATAGCAATCTTCACTCCAGCTGCTTGTGCCTTTCTTACATTTTCCGCAGAAAGGTCCAACCGATGAGGATTTGCATTTAATTCTAAGACTGTATTTGTTTCTTTTGCTAGCTCAATTAGCATATCCATATCCACAGAGTATCCTTCTCTTCTACCAATAAGTCTACCTGTTGGATGAGCAATAATATCGACATGTGCATTAATCAATGCATTTTTTAACCGATTCATTATCTTTTCTTGAGTTTGTGAAAAGGACGAATGGATAGAAGCAATCACTACATCTACCTCTGCTAACATTTCATCATCATAATCAAGTGTACCATCAGGCAATATATCCATCTCAACACCAGTTAAGATAAGAAAGTCATCATACTTTTCATTCAATCTTTTAATTTCAGCATGCTGCTTTCTTAACCTTTCCTTGTCCAACCCATTAGCTACTTTTAAATATTGTGAGTGATCCGTAATCGCGATATATTGATATCCTCTGGCTCGACAAGCTTCCACCATTTCTTCGATAGAATATGCCCCGTCACTCCATGTGGAATGCATATGAAGGTCACCTTTTATATCTTTGAGTGAAATGAGCGGTTTACTTAAAGAGAATTCTTCTACCTCGCGACCATCCTCTCGAATTTCTGGTGGAATATAGGGTAGATTGAAGTGCTGATAAAAATCTTCCTCAGAAGTAAAAGTTAAAATTTCTCCGGTTTCAACATTTTCTACTCCATACTCACTTATTTTTTCGCCACGTTCTTTTGCCAACTGTCTCATTTTAACATTATGTTCCTTTGATCCCGTAAAATGGTGCAGAGTGGTTGCAAACTCATGTGCTTTCACTAAGCGAAAATCTACAGATACCTCATAATCAAAGTCAAGCGTAATGGAGACCTTCGTATCCCCCGCTGCAATGATTTCCTTTATTTTAGGAAGATGAAGTAATTGTTCTCGAACAGAGTCTGTATCCTTTGTTGAAATGATAAAATCTAAATCTTTTATCGTTTCTCTCATCCTTCTTAAACTTCCAGCACGAGAATATTTCTCGACCGCACTAAAGTTTTTAAGCTGCTCTTCTATTAAATCAGCCACCCGAAGCATAAATGCAATAGGTAAACGGTCTGGTCTTGATCCAATATTTTCGATAGCCTGAAGGATCTTTTCTTCTGTTTTTTTTCCAAAGCCAGCTAAATCCTGTATTTTCTTAGCGAGACAAGCTTCTTTTAAATCCTCAACATTTTCTATACCAAGTTCAGAGTAGAGTTTGGCGATTTTCTTGCCACCTAACCCCGGTAGTTGAAGAAGTTGAAGTAACCCAGTTGGAACTTCCTCTTGTAATTCCTTAAGTACGGTTGATTCTCCCGTCTGTAAATACTCCTCAATAACTGACGCTGTACCTTTACCAATCCCAGCAAGTTCGGTGTAGTCCTTTATTTCAGATACACTGCGGTCGTCTGCCTCCAGGGCTGCAGCCGCTTTACGAAAAGCTGAAACTTTAAACGTATTTTCACCTTTTAATTCCATATATATTGAAATCGTTTCTAGTAACCGAATGATATCTTTTTTTGTCAATTCCATTTTGAAACACCGCCTTATCTTACCTTTTCATTATGCGATATTTTTAACGTTTTCATTAGAAAACGAATTTGAGGGACTAATTCTAAAGGAGAAGCTCCCTTTTAGAATTAGCCCCTAGTAGAGATATAGTCAAACCACATTTCTTTAATTTGTTTCGAAAAAACAGGAGTATGATTAATAATGGCTTTTGCAACGGATGAATCTTTTATTGGATTTTGAATAAATTCTATTGGTAATAACGCAGCTATGTATAAAACAATTAAAATTAGTAAATAAACTTCAACAACACCTAAAATGCCACCGCCCAATACATTTAATTGCTTTAAAACAGGTATATGAGCAATAAAATCTAGCATAGCACCAATAATTTGCAGAACAATTTTCACAGCAAAAAATATAACCGCAAAGGCAATAGCTCTGTAATAGGCATCTTCCATATTGACACCATCAAAAATAAACTGTAACGGGGAATTTGCTCCCATATGAGGGTATGGGACCCATAGTGTTAACTTCGGTGCTAGGTCATCATAATACATGGTTGCGACAACAAAAGCCACAATAAAGCCTGTCAAATGAACTAATTGTAAAATAAAACCTCTTTTTAGTCCCACTAAGAATCCTACTAAAAAGATAAATAGAATAGCCAAATCTAGCATTTTAATTTTTCATTCCTTTACACGGTTTACTTCAGCTTCCAATTTTTCATACCGATCTCTTAAATTAACGAGGTCATTAATGGCGTTTAGAGCCGTTAAAACCGCTAATTTACTAACATCTAGCGACGGATTCTTGGAACCTATTTCTCGCATTTTATCATCTACCATCGAGGCGACTAACCGGATATGGCTAGAAGTTTCCGTTCCTACGATTACATATTGCTGACCATATATATCAACTGTTGTACGGATTTTTTGTGTTTGTGACAACGAAAAAGCACCCCTATCTAAAGAATCCTAATCACTATCATACCATGAAAATGAATTATGTGAAAAGTAAGAGTATTAACCATAACGCACTAACGCGCCG
>DASQIV010000334.1:0-3700 GCA_035631415.1 Pseudoneobacillus sp.
ATTAGCTCGAAAGATACAGATAAAGAACCAGAGCTCCCAATCCTTGAAAAGGATGAAAAAGGACTTGTAAACAAAGTAAAGGTGAAGGAAAGCAAGACCCAGCCACCGAAAAGATACACAGAAGGTCAGCTTATTAACGTCATGAAAACGGCTGGAAAGCATTTAGATGATAAAGAACTCGAAAAAGTCTTGCTGAAAACAGAAGGGTTAGGAACGGAGGCTACTCGAGCTGGGATTATTACAATGTTAAAGGATCGTAACTATATTCAGGTTCAAAAAAACCTCGTTTATGCAACTGCTAAAGCCAAAATTCTTATTACTGCAGTTGGTAATCAGATTTTAGCTTCCCCTGAAATGACTGCAAAATGGGAACAGAGGCTTAGGGATATTTCTGAGGGGACTGCTTCCCCAAAACAATTTATGGAACTGACAAAAAAGATGGTTATACATTTGATTGAGAATACTCAAAATGAAACGAACACGTGGATTTTTACCCCTGAAGTTCAAGGAGAGTTTGAACCAAGAACATTTAAAGGAAGTAAAAGTCCAACTAAATTAGGAAAATGTAAAAAATGTGAGGGTCAAGTTGTCGATAAGGGGAGTTTTTATGGCTGCACGAATTATAAAAGTAATCAATGCTCTTTTACCATTTCTAAGAAAATACTTGGAAAATCGATTACCCAGCAGCATGTAAAAGCTTTACTAGGTAGTGGTGTAACGTCCATGATTGAAGGCTTTAAAGGAAAAGATAAACCCTTTAATGCCATGTTGAAATGGGATGATAAACAACATAAAGTGCTATTTGAATTTAATCAACAAGTAAACACACCTCAGATGGAACCTATTGAAAAATGATGTATTTCCTTGTCTCACCTTTCCATCTATAGTAAAATTGAAGATTGAATGGAACTGTAGGAGGGTATTATCATGCCAACACCAAGTATGGAAGACTATATAGAGCAAATATATATATTGATTGAAGATAAGGGATATGCTCGGGTATCTGATATTGCCGAAGCACTTTCTGTTCACCCCTCCTCCGTGACGAAGATGGTTCAGAAGTTAGACAAGGATGAATATCTCGTATATGAAAAGTACCGTGGATTAGTCTTAACACCTAAAGGTAAAAAGATTGGGAAGCGATTGGTTTATCGCCATGATTTATTAGAACAATTCATGCAAATCATCGGCGTTAAGCAAGAAAACATCTACAATGATGTTGAGGGGATTGAGCATCACTTAAGCTGGGATGCCATCGATCGAATTGGTGACTTGATTCAATTTTTTGAAGAACAACCTGATCGTGTTGAGGATTTACGCCAAGTACAAAAAAATAACGAAGAATAATGAAGAGGATCCGACATCATGTCAGATCCTTCTTTTATAGAGCTGCTTTTTCGATTAATAAATCTGTGGATAATCATCAAAGGAAGAATGGCTCGTAGGCGACAGAGAAATAATACCATCTTCATTAGAATTGATTTGAAGCCCATCAATTAGACCATTTTCAACCTCTTGTATGGCCTTTCGATAAGAAATGATCCGACCTTCAGAAGTTTGAAAACTGATAATATCTCCAAAGTGATTACGGTGTAAAGCAACGATCTTTTCCAACAAGGTCACATCCTGTTCTTTTTTTATAGTTGTAACCCGTTTGGAAAGTGCATAATCATGGAAAAGGGATATTTATGTGTGAGGAATGAAAATATTAGATCAAAACCAATTTTAATCAGGAGATTAATTCTGTAAAAATGGAGATCCATTTTTGTAAGGGGGATTTTATTTGACATCATTTAACTGGGTAAGTGAAGCGGAAAAAATATGGAATGAAAAATCGAAATATTGGAATAAAAATAGTAAAGAAATGTGGGATAAAGGTAGCCGAAAAGATATTATCCCTTTCTTTCAGAAATACATAGAAAAGGGATCTAACGTGTGTGACTTAGGTTGTGGAGACGGTTATGGGTCTTATAAATTAGCTCAAAATGGTTTTACTGTTTTAGGCATTGATTTGTCGCAAGAAATGATTCAAAAAGCGAGAAATCAACGGAATTGGCCATCGCTAACTTTTGAAAAAGGAGATATTGCAAATACCAATATTTCAGATGAAACATTTGATGCGATTATGGCGATTAATTCGCTCGAATGGACAGAAAGCCCATTAAAAGTTCTTTCTGAGATAAAAAGGATTGTTAAACCAAAAGGTTATGCTTGTATTGGGATATTAGGTCCAACAGCGATGCCAAGGGTTAATAGTTACCGAAGATTATATGGGGAAGAAGTCATTTGTAACACGATGATGCCATGGGAGTTTGAGCAATTAGCAAGTGAGAATGGATGGGAAAAGGTTGATGAACTTCATGTTTATAAAAGAGGTGCAGACCAACTTAATTTACATAACCTAGCAAATGAGCTGAAGCAGGCTTTAACCTTTATGAGTGTGTTTTTACTAAGGAAATGTTAAACGAATTATTCTTTAGTTTTCAATACATCTTTTTATAAATTAGGTACCATAGAAAGGGTGATTCGAAAGATGAGTTTATTCAGCAAACGAAACAGGTGGATAAAGGGAAAAGTTATTCGAATTAGAGACAGCCAGAATGCTAGAGGTAAACTTGAATGGACAGGTCGAGGGCTAAAGCGGGAGCGATGGTATCCTATCGCGGCAATATAAAATTTGAGCGAGAAGGAGTTTTAGAACACGGTCTAGGAAAAATGTTTAAAAAAGCACTAACTGGTGAAGGCACTTCTTTAATGAAAGCAAATGGAACTGGAAAGCTATATTTAGCTGACCAAGGGAAAAAAATCTCTATTCTACACCTACAAGGAGAATCAATCTTTGTAAACAATAAGACAAAAACAAATCCTGTAATTAAGTATAGTTTTTTCATTTTTTTTAAGTACCTCCTCATACTTTTTCTATTATAAAACTGCTTTATTAGAAAAAAGTTACAAAAAATTACAAAATAGTTAGTTTTTTTGAGGAGGTCTAATAACGAAATACGAGGATATTGAACCTAATAAAGGCAAGACATAAAGGGGGAATTTTTAATGACAAGAGAACAAGCTAGAGAGCATTTTAAAAACTTAGGTTTAGATTACTTGAAAATTCAACATTTTGGTGAAATTATTGAATTACCTTTAAAGTGAACTTTTATTATTCAGGAAAAAAGATAGAAAACGATTTTTTAAATAGTGAAATAGAAAATAAATTAATAAATTAATAAATTAATAAATAAATTTGGCTATGCATTTCTTTAATGGGGATGCTTTTTATTTTGCTCAAGAAGGTGATTAAGATAGAGTGATTTTTAAGAGGGACATTCAAGTCCTCGAAAGTATCAAGTGCACATTATTGATCATTATTACTTTAGTTTTCCCACTAATTATTTGGTCCTTTTGTATCGGATTCCCAGTACTATTAGTTATTTATCTAGCAAGTGCATTTGGGTGGATATAAAAAAAGAGAAGGAGATGAGAATGAAGATTGCTGACCTAATATCCAAAGAAGACATGAATAAAATCAGGCAAATAACATTACCTAAGAAAAAGCGTAAGAAGAACAAATTCGTCCTACAATAAAGAAAGAGGAAAAGCTAAGTATTCGAGAGTGGGAAGATATTATAGGGAAGATCAGAGATGTTTTTGTCAGAAACAAAGGGGCATTAAAGAGGAAGTTAATGTATATCGAAGAAGCATC
>DASQIV010000335.1:0-2391 GCA_035631415.1 Pseudoneobacillus sp.
CCGTAAATAATGTCAGTTTATTACCCTTTCTGCTGCTTTCACGCCTCTTTGTGCCTCATAAATACGATAAATATTAATGTTTTTATGTCAAACTCACATATAATTTCTTATATTACCCTTTTTATGTATATATCAGTAAGGGAATACTACCCTTTTTAAGGAATAATTTTATAAATAGGTCTTTTATATCCGAGTGAAGAATGACTACATATGCTTTAAAAAATTTGAAGATGAATAGGAAGAAGGAGAGAACAAATTGAATTTCATTACGATTGACCAATGGGATGAAGAAATTTGGAGACAGGCTAGTTTTATATACACACAAGCATTCGGAAAAAGCGGAGCCAAACCTGAAAAAATAATAGGTAATATGTTTGCCAAACAACTTTGTTTTTTACATGTTGTTATTAAAGAAAATGAAGTGATTGCTATGGCATTAACCGGAAAGCTAGAGGGAACAAAAGCATTACTCATCGATTATTTAGCTGTTCGTGATGACTATCGAAATCAAGGAATTGGTCATAAACTTCTTCATTACATAAAAGGTTGGTGCATTACCCAAGGCAATTTTGATAGTATCATGATTGAAGTAGAAGCGGACAAAACGCCGGAAAATCTTAAAAGAATACACTTTTGGGAAAAAAGCAACTTCCAGCTAACCGATTACATTCATCAATATATATGGGTACCTGAACCATATCAGGCAATGTATCTAAAACTATTACCAGAGGCGAAAATACCTACAAAAGGGGAGCAGCTCTTTCAATATATAATTCATTTTCACAAAGATTCATTTCGTTTAAAATGATGTTTTCCAATAGGAGAAAAATTTTCTACACCAATAACCAGACGAGAAGCAGTATCCTTGTCTGGTTTTCATCTTATTTTAGGTAATTACTGAAGGGTCAGCCAAGTATTACCGTCAAACTTTTGGGTAATCCCGTCAAAAAACTAAATAATTCCGTCAATGTCAAAACTCAGACAAATTTTCGAACAAAGTAGTTGCAATTACTCTCTAAAACACATATATTAAAATTAACAAATAACAAATTGTTAATTAATATAAGGATAAAATTTCAAATTTAACCTATATTAATCAATAGACAAACATCATTCAAGCGAGGTTTTGTATGACGAAGTTTCAAGCTATCAATAAAAAAAAATACCGTACACCTAATGGTTATACAAGTGATATTGCCATTTTCACCATTATATCAGAACAAGAAGAAGTGTATAAACCTCCTGTTAAAACATTAAAAATAATGCTCATTCAACGAGCAACAACCAATGCAGAAGGTGAAGCCAATATTGAAGGCGGGAAATGGGCGTTACCAGGTGGATTCATTAACCCAAATGAAACCGCTATAGTGGCAGCAAAGAGGGAATTAGAAGAAGAGACTGGCGTGACTGATATACATGTTAAACATTTTGGTGTATACGATCAACCTGGACGTGACCCTCGAGGATGGATTATTTCAAATGCCCATTACGCAATCGTAACTCAAGATTATTTATCCAAACGAAAAGCAGCTGATGATGCAGCAAAGGTTGAACTTTTTGATTTAAATGAAGTTTTTCAGTTAAATCTCGCCTTTGACCATCGACAAATTATAGATGATGCACTTTGGTTTATCAAAAAGGATATGGCCTTAACGACTTTGGCAAAAAATTTCCTACCAGCTGAATTTGTACTCTCCGAATTACAAGGAGTGTTGTTGACGGTATTGGATGATCCTTCCATCAAATTAGATGCAGCTTTTTTTAGGAAAGCACCAACATTGCCTTTTTTAGAAAAAGTTATTCAGGATGGAAAGCCTAAAAAAACAAATAAATATTCTAAAACACCTGCACAGCTGTATCGATTTACAGAATACCAGCCTTTCGTTTCCGTTTATCAAGGTAAATTTTAATTTTCAAAACAAGGGGAGAATTGAAATGAGTAAAAGAGCGTTAATTAACATTGATTATACCTTTGACTTTGTTGCTGACTCAGGAGCATTATCTTGCAGGAAGCCTGGTCAGGATATCGAAGGAGAGATTGTTCGTTTAACAGAGGAATTTATTCATAACGGAGATTACACCGTATTTGCTATTGATATGCACCTAAAAGATGACGAACATCATCCAGAAAGTAAGCTTTATCCTCCGCATAACATCAAAGGAACAACGGGACGAGATTTATTTGGTCAGCTCGAACAAGTCTATCAAATTAATAGAGATAAAGAAAATGTGTATTATATAGATAAAACAAGATATAGTGCCTTCGCAGGAACAGACCTAGAAATCAAGTTACGTGAAAGAGGGATAACAGAGCTTCATCTAGTTGGTGTTTGCACTGATATTTGTGTCTTACACACAGCTGTAGATGCTTACAATAAAGGCTTTCAGATT
>DASQIV010000336.1:0-2130 GCA_035631415.1 Pseudoneobacillus sp.
GATCCAGGTAATAGGTTATAACAACTAAGTCATAGCGGCTGTTATCCCATTCAAGATTACTCAAGTCTGTAAGATCACAAACCTGAGGATGAATATCGAGATCATATTTTGCTACCTTTTCTAACAGATAGTTAATAGCGACATCAGAAATATCCAATGCCTGAACTTGATAGTTCATTCCCGCAAGAAACAAACTATTAGCCCCAAGACCACAAGCCAGATCAAGCGCATTCCCGCCATTAAGATATGCTGACACGGCCTGTAATCGAGGATTGGGTGAAGGTTCCTCAGACTGACTTATTCGATCTAAATATTTGTTATTCCATTTCATTCTTGAGTTCATTTCAATACTCCTCTTGTCATTTTCCTATCATGCTTCATTACTATTTTTATTCTTATAAAATGACACAATTTATATTAATCATAACAAATTAGGAAAAATAAAACGCCAAAACACATCCGATTCCTGGACAATTTTAGCGTTTTCAAACTTTTTTTAGAATTTATTTTTTTAACTTTGATTTGATCTATCCACCTCTTAAGTCAAAGCATACAAAGAAGGAAATGTTTAAAATGATCATTCCTCGTTTCATCAAAGTCCACATTTTCAATCAGGAATAACTCCACCCTTAATTTTCCTCAATCAAAATCCTTCTCTTTTCATAAAGAGACGAAAATCCACCAACTTGTACATTAGAGATTTCCCCAGCATCAAATGCAAGTTTCACAGCAATTTCTGATGGTCGATTCATCACATACCCTTGTTCAAAATGAATGTGATCTTTATCCACGACTCTATATTTTGATAAGTAACAAGCTAATGCTGCATTAGCGGTTCCTGTTGCACTTTCTTCATTAATACCAAATAGAGGGGCAAAGTTACGACAGTGAGCGGAGGAACTTTGCAATGTTTCCAATGTAAATACATGATAGCCAATGACATTCCACTTTTTTGAAATCTCTTTTATTAATGGAAAGTTTGGGTTTATATTCTTTAAAACAGAAAGGTTCTTAACAGGAATAATAATGTCAGGTAAACCTGTCGATACAATTTGTATAGGTAATTCAGGTATTAAATCTGCTTCTTCGATACCTAATGATTGTGCGATTTCTTCTACTGGAATGATTTCTCCAAAGTTAGGTTGATTTTGTTCTAAGAACACAGAATCATTTTCATTCACCGTGACATTCAGCAAACCTGATTTTGTTTCGATTAAAAAGGTACCCGGAATTACAAGCTTTTGTTGAAGTAAAACTGAAAATGTCGCAATTGTTGCATGTCCACATATGTCCACTTCTTCATTAGGCGTAAAATACCTAATTTGGTAGTCTGCTTTAGAAGATGGAAACACAAAGGCTGTTTCTGAAAATCCAACCAAACGTGCTATCTCTTGCATGTCAGCAACAGTAAGTCCAGCCGTTTCTAACACTACTCCCGCTGGATTCCCTCCAGTACCTTCAATTGTAAAAGCCGATAGTTCATAAACATCCACCCACACATTCTTTCCTCCTTTCAAAAATAAATGTGATGAAATCTTATTCATACACCTTCAATGCTTCATATTGTAACCCAAGATATTGATAGTTTTGTTTTCGATACATTTCTTTCGGCGTATCTTCCCCGTCCGCTACTAAAATAATCGTTTTGTCATGAAATTGATCCATCACAAATTTTTGTAGACGGCTCCCGATTCCTAATTTCTGAAAATTTTCGTGAACCATTAAACTATCAATCTCTGCTATATCCTCCGAAATAATAACGTCGACAGAACCAGCAAGCTTGCCTTGGTAAAAAGCAATGAGTTGTTGTATTTTTTCACCCTTAAAATTCCGAAGATGCTGAGCTTGTTTTTGCTCTGCATAATTACTTCCAAATTCTGAGTCTTGTTGATACTTATATTGTAAAAATAAATCTATCGTTTTATCAGAAACTGTTTGAATGTCAATATCTGGTTGAGCCTTTACTTCTGGAAATTGACTTGGTTGAATCGCGTACAATTCCATGAATCCAATTGTAAAATTATCCCCCTTTGCGTATTCCGTTAATTCAGAAGGTATATTCTCACCTTCAGGAAAATAAAATCTAACATGCTTTTGACCGTGTTTTTCATGGAAGGCTTTTAAATAACT
>DASQIV010000337.1:0-2367 GCA_035631415.1 Pseudoneobacillus sp.
GATTTGATCAGTGATGCTGAGATAAAGCCAATGGTCAATCAAGTAGAATACCATCCGCATTTAACGCAAAAGGATCTTTTAGCGTACTGCCAGAAAGAAGGGATCCAACTAGAAGCGTGGTCCCCATTAAAGCAAGGTCAGCTTTTAAATGATCAGACCCTAATGGAAATTGCCGAAAAGTACGGCAAATCTACCGCTCAAGTAATCCTTCGTTGGGATCTGCAAACTAAAGTGGTTACCATTCCGAAATCAATCAAAGAACAACGCATCATCGAAAACGCTAATATCTTTGATTTTGAATTATCAACTGAAGATATGGCAAAAATTGATGGTCTAAACAAGGATGAGCGTGTTGGTCCAGACCCAGACGTCATGAACAATGGCTTTTAAAGCTAAAAAAGCAAAATAAGAACTGTCTTTATCTAAACCGAGGGAGTATTCCCTCGGTTTTTTTTTTAGGGGCGTCTATATTGGTGTTTTTAACTCTTTCCTCTTTTGGTGACTGTCACCCGTCGAATTTTATTGTTTCATAGTGTTTGGTTTCAAGGGGGCAGTTAGAGAGTGAATTTGTTAAACAATGGTTTACTTTAGGATTATTTTTCCTAATCAAACAATGTTTTCTATTTATATAGGAAAAATAGTATAAATGTCATGTTTATACATAATTTCCCTAGGGTAAATAACTAGTAATACTTTTATAAATGTTATATTCTCTATCTAAGAGTATGTAAACAATAGTTTAATTATAATAGAACAAAAATTGGATTTTCTCATTTTTAATTCAAAAGACTTTTCCTGTTTTTTGGACTTCATTCATTTACAGAACTACTTCACAGAGAAGGAGAATGTCCATGTTTTTAAAGATATTTTCTCCCTTTGTATTTTGGTATCCATTAGTGATGAGTACTATGTGGATTATAGGGGGATTAATTTTTTATTTTAGGCGGGAAAAGAAGGAACCACTGCCATTAGTGGAGACACCCATGGTTTCGATTTTGGTTCCATGCTTTAATGAGCAGGCTACAATAAAAGAGACGGTGGCGCGATTATCCGAGCTTGATTACCCTAACTATGAAATTATTGCGATCAATGATGGAAGTACTGATAATACCCCAATTATTCTATCTGAATTGGTGGAGCAATATGAAAAATTAAGAGTCATAGATTTACGTGTAAATTCAGGTAAGGCGAATGCTCTGCAATTGGGATTACTGGCCTCTAAGGGTGAGATCCTTATTGGAGTGGATGCGGATTCCTATTTAGATAAAGATGCTCTACGCTATTTTGTTCCTCATTTTACCACTCCAAAATACGGGGAGAGAGTTGGCGCTGTTACTGGTAACCCCCGTGTGCGCAATCGAAGCTCTCTTTTAGCAAGGGTTCAATTATGTGAATTTGCAAGTATTATCGGATTGATTAAGAGATCCCAACGAATTTTAGGTAAGGTGATGACCGTTTCTGGAGTGGTGGTGGCATTCCGGAAACGTGCCTTACTAGATTGTGGTTTATGGGATAGAGACCTGATCACAGAGGATATAGGGGTAACGTGGAAGCTTCAAAAAAGATTTTGGGATGTTCGTTATGAACCGCGAGCTGTGTGTTGGATGCTGGTACCGGAAACTTTATCAGGCTTGTGGAAACAGCGAGTACGCTGGGCTCAGGGTGGAATTGAAGTTATTTTACGTCATAGGGATTTATTTTTTGACTGGAGATACCGTCGACTCCTTCCGATTTTCATTGAACAATTGGCTAGTATCGTTTGGTCGATTTCCTGGGTTTGTTTAATTACCTACTCCATTTTTCATATGATTTTTATAAAAGAACCGTACCTTCCCGTTTTTTGGTCGGGCGCCTATCTTTCTGTCTTGTGTTTAATTCAATTTGCCATTGCCATGATGATAGAAAAACGATATGACCAAGACTTTTTCAAATATTATTTATGGGCCGTTTGGTATCCAACCTTCTATTGGTATTTTAATGCTTTTGTTATTTTACGTGCTTTACCAAAGGCCATTAGAAAAAAGAAGGGGAATACGTTGGCTGTTTGGGACAGCCCAGATAGGGGGGTGGGGGCATGAGTATCATTGATGGGCACCAAAAGAAAAAGTGGAAGATAGTGGAATTCTTTATTACCTTTTTTGGCTGGTTCGTTGTTCTCGGGTTTTTTACCCAAATCGTCATTTCGATTATTCTGTGGGTTTTTAATTTATCATATGTTTACAAGGAACTTATCATCTTTGGAACGATAGAGGATTCTATCTTTATTCTTTTAACAACTCTCATTCTCGCTATTTCTTCATTTACGATTATGTACGTATGGGGAAGGTATAACTTTAAAAGATTCGCGCATCTAGATCGCAGACACCT
>DASQIV010000338.1:0-3250 GCA_035631415.1 Pseudoneobacillus sp.
TTGTATGACCCATAATAACTACTTTTAAAACTTCTAAATCCTCATATTCAAAGTGATTCTGTTTTAAGACGGCCATACGCTCATTTGGTCCTAAAGATACTGTTCCTGTCTGGGCTTAAAGCTCACCAGAAAGAATTTTTAAGAAAGTTGATTTCCCTGCACCATTTGCACCGATTAATCCGTAGCAGTTTCCAGGAGTAAATTTTATATTAACATCCTCAAAAAGCTTGCGATCACCATATCGTAAACCTACGTTTTGAACTGTAATCATTTATGCGTTCCTCCATAACAAAATATCCTTAAAATTATAGCACATCTATTCAGGAATTCCTATTTATCTAATAAAGAGGGGCATTTTAAGTTTTTAAAAGGCTTATTACAGAAAATTTTTGAAGATTTAAACAATTGATAGGGAAATGGAAATAAATGGCGAAATATTATGTCGAAGGGGTGAAGGAATTGGAAGCTATATTAAAAAATGAGAAAACGAGAAAGATGAGGAAAATCATCATTAAATTGATTGTTTCGATCGTAGTCATTATCTATTTAATTGTACTCGCTTTAAACGTCTATATTGGAAGTTCTTTGCCAAAAACAAGTGGTGAACTAAATCTCCCAGGTCTATCAGAGCCTGTCGTTGTGATTCGAGACCCCTTTGGTGTACCACACATCCAAGCGGAAAATGAAAAAGATTTATTTTTAGCTCAAGGATATGTTCAAGCACAGGATCGTCTATTTCAAATGGATTTAAGCAGAAGACAAGCATCAGGAAGACTTAGTGAGGTTATTGGAAAAGCAACTTTAGAAAGGGATAAATATTTTCGTACCTTAGGTTTGAGAAGAGCAGCGGAGGACTCTTATAATCAATACTCCTCTGAGGGGAAAAATGCACTTAATTGGTTTGCAAAAGGAGTAAATCTTTACATTCAACAGATGGAAAAATCAAATAAGTTGCCTATTGAATTTACTTTATTAGGTTATGAACCTGAACCTTGGAGTGAGGTGGACTCACTCACCATTGGAAAATATATGGCGTTTGATTTAGGAGGGCATTGGGAAGATCAAGCCTTTAGACAATACTTGTTACAAAATTATTCAACGGAAAAAGCTTACGATTTATTTCCTGCTTATCCTAAAGATGCACCTTATATTATAAGTAAAAGTGAAATTGATATAGAAAAAGCATTTGCTGGAGCAGTAATTCCTGCTGAATTTAATGGTAGTAATAATTGGGTTGTGGCTGGAAGTAAAACCAAATCAGGAAAGCCTCTACTTGCTGATGATCCACATTTGTCATTAGGTACACCTTCAATTTGGTATCAAATGCATCTGGAGGCACCGACTGTGAATGTTAGTGGAGTAATATTTGCTGGGATTCCTGGAATTATATTAGGTCATAATGAGACCATTGCATGGGGTGTTACGAATACTGGACCGGATGTTCAAGATTTATTTATAGAAAAGAGAAACCCGTCTAACCATAATGAATTTTTATTTATGGATAAATGGGAAAAGGCTAAGATCGTTAAAGAGCCAATTAAAGTTAAAGGGGAGAAAACGATTGATTACGAGGTTATGATTACTCGACATGGACCAGTTATTTCTGATTTTGCTGGAGAAGCAGGAAAAAATGAGGTGCTAGCCTTACAATGGACGGCATTAGAACCTTCACCCGAATTAGAAGCCGTATTAAATATGAACAAAGCAAAGAACTGGGATGAATTTGAAACAGCGCTACAAAAATTTCATACGCCAACTCAGAATTTTGTGTTTGCTTCAACTGATGGAACAATCGCTTATAAAGCAAACGGAAAGATTCCAATTCGGAAAAAAGGAGATAGTCTATTACCTGTTCCTGGTTGGACGGGGGAATATGAGTGGGAAGGGTATATACCATTTGATGAACTCCCTAAAGTGGTTAATCCTGCTTCAGGCTTTATTTCGACAGCCAATAATAAAGTCATTAATGATCAATATCCTTACCATATAAGTCACAACTGGGCACAGCCATATAGACAAATGCGTATTCAAGAATTTTTAAATGAAAAAAATAATCTAACTCTTGAAGATATGCAGTCCTTACAGATGGATCAATTAGATTTGCAAGCTAGAGAATTTGTCCCGATTTTACTTAAACATCTTCCGGAAAAACAAACGAAACAGCAAAAAGAAGTAATGGCTCTATTAAACAAATGGGACTTTCAAGACCATGTTGAAGATGCAGCTCCATTAATCTTTCATTTTTGGATGAAAAATATTAAGACTATCTTATTTAAAGATGAAATTCCTGCTGAGATGATGGAATTGTTTGGAGGTCAGAAACAAGCAGTAGATGAACTAATTAGACGTGCCTCTAAAGGTCAGGAAGGGCCATGGATGAAAGATAGAGGCGGTTTAAATCAAGTTGTTCAATCATCCTTTGATCAAACAATGAAAGAGTTAGAAACAGTATATGGTAAGAAACTGAATGATTGGCATTGGGGTGACTATCATCAAGTACAATTTTTCCATCCACTTTCTTCTGTAAGACCATTAAACTACCTTTTTAATTTTGAAAATAATATTCCAGTAGGAGGAAGTTCTGTAACGGTTCAAGCTGCTTCCTATCGAGAAGATGGTGTCGTAAATCATGGTGGATCATGGCGATTTGTCATTGATATGTCAAACCCGACAAAAGGGAAACATCTTGTAGGCCCTGGTCAATCAGGTCATGTTCTAAGCGAATGGTATCACAATCAAATGGATGATTGGGCAAATGGAGAATATCATACAACAAGTATTAAAGAGAAAGTGGGAGAGAAATTAGTTTTAAAGCCCTGAAATTTGTCAATATGATTTAATGAAAAAATATTGTGTTAAAATTTAATAAACTTCTCAAAATTTTCATATAAATCGGTTATAATAAATTTATCCGGTTTTAAGAGAAGGGGAAGT
Organism: Pseudoneobacillus sp.; assembly: GCA_035631415.1. Classification (GTDB taxonomy): domain Bacteria; phylum Bacillota; class Bacilli; order Bacillales; family Cytobacillaceae; genus Pseudoneobacillus. The sequence goes on from DASQIV010000338.1 coordinate 2,935, forward strand.
TAAACATGTCAAAAAAGAAAATGGCTGATTTAGTAAATCGTTTAAAACAATCCGGAATAAAAATAAGTCTAACTAAACCAAAATCTAAATATCACTTACCATTACTAGCTAATCCTAAATGCACCATTAAACATTCATAAAATATAAAATGCATAGAAAAATAAAAAAATCGGTCCTCTTTAATGAGAGACCGATTTTTTGATAAAATTTATAGATTTTTCATAATCTCTTTAAAAACTTCTTTTTTATTAAATTCTTCACCCATAGGGAATTTTTCAATAAATTTATTGTCCTTATCTACTAAAAAAGTAAAGGA
>DASQIV010000339.1:0-2371 GCA_035631415.1 Pseudoneobacillus sp.
AATCTCTTTATCTATAAAATCACTTAAATAACTTTTACCATTTTTTATGGATTCAATTTTTTTAATATCATGATCAACGCCATAAACAACATGTTGTTTTTGTAAAAACAACTTGGCAAGCGGAAGACCTACATATCCTAGGCCAATAATAACAATATTACTCAAATTTTTATTCACATCCTTCTCATTTTGCATTCATTTCATGTTCATTTATTTCTTCCAACATAAGAAATCATAGGATTCTTCCAAATCATAATATGGATATTTTGTAAGCATGAAACGGCTTTAGCGGAAGGTACTTATTTTTTAACTATTATTAGGATTTAGAATTAATTGATGTTTTTGTCTATGCAGCTTTTAATACATTACTGTAAGATTGAAGAGTTAGATATGTATAATCAACTACTTCCTTTTTATTTCCATAAAACAAAAAATATAATATATTTTTAACTTATAAAAATATAAGCTTCAAATTTACCTTTTCATTGTAAATATGAAGCTTTTTATTTGGTTGGATAGATGGAGTGGTTAGTTCTTCCTTTTTTCTAGTTCATTTAAGATAGATACTTTTCCTCTTAAATATGCCTCATATAGTTTTTTATTATTTGCGTAATTCGTCTTATCACCTTTTGGGTGCCAGAAATGATAGGCTGTATTTTGAAGGCGAATGGGTTGCCCGCATAAAAAGCGCACCGATAATTGAAAGGCGTTATCTTCCCCTCCCCAGCCTTTGAATCTTTCATCAAATCCTCCCACCTGTTCAAAAATCTCCCTGCGGATAATATTGAGCCCACCATCTCCAGCTACTCGCTGGCGAGATTCATAATTCCCCTGAATAGGCCATGAAGGTGTTGTTTTTAATAATTCCTCGCTACTTATTTTTGTAAGGTTGTTAATTTTTGATAATGGAAGAATCAGCTTGCGGGTTTCTAGATATTTGATGGATTCCTCAATGATCTTTGGATCATAAATTAAATCTGAATCTGCAATAAGAAATATATCCCTTGTGGCCATACTTGCAGCTTTATTTATCGCTTGTGATCTAGAAAATGGTTTTTCATCCACCATTCCTAAACAAATTTCAACCTCTGGCATTACTGTCTCATAAAACCTTAGTACCCATCTAAATGATTCTTCTCTTGCTCCAAGGTCTTCACTGAGGGGTATTAGAACTGATACCTTATCTAACATGTCTTCACCTCTTAATGAAAAAGTGTTTGTTACTTACGTTTATAGATTTATGATGATGAATAGAAAAGTGCTTGTACATAGACCTACATTGTTGAAAAAAATTACGAAGTTTAGCTTTAATAAAAAAGCATGAGCTTTAGGATAAGAAATCACTATACAGTTACTATGAAATTATGAATTCCAAACATTACATTATTAGAATTTATAGGAAAATGATATTATCGTCTAAACATTCCTTAATCAATTACATATTGTATATGGACAGAAAGATAAAAGAATTTTATCTTAACTCTGTTTAATCAATTGTATATAGAATTGAGGAGAAAAAATGAAAAGAGCAGTTGTTGTCTTTCTTGAGAATAAACCGATATTGTTGCTTCAGTTTGGATGGCTTTATACATCTCTTCAACATATTCAACCAAATGACACTGATATAGTAGTCTTTGGGACAAAAGAGGCACTCGAAAATATTCCGGATGATTGTATAAAAATTAGTTGCAAAACGGCAAGAGAGCTACCAGAGGCATCATGGTATCCCCGACTTAATAACATTTATTATTTTTTAGATCCACAAATTGATATATTAAGAAATTATGATTACATTTTAAGAACAGATGCTGACACATTTCTTACACCAGCATGGAACCATTATTATCCAAAATTTTACACAGCAGGCCGTGGTGGTTATGTAAATAATGTTGAGGTAAGAGAAAACTTAAGAAGAGTTGCAGGAATTCATGGGTTAAATCATAAGGGTATTCATAATGTTGGAGCCACGCATTATGGACCAGCAAACGAAGTGATTGCCGTCTCACAGAAAGCTGTTGAACTTGCAAAATACTTACTTACGCATGACTTCAAAGAAGAAAGAGGAAAGTGGCCCGGCTGGTATGGCGGTGTAATAAATATGTATAGTAATGAAATAGCTCTTAATCACTGTATCGAAAATTTCCAGGTCGATAAACAAAACCTAGATTTTCCCAGCACTTCAACAGACTCAGTCAATATCCATGCCCATCTACATTGCTGGCATACAGATAAACAATTTTCTAAATTTCATTTCGAAAAAGGAAATTACGACCATATTAAAATGGAAGATTTGGATTTAAGTATAGTAAAAGACTACTGCCTATATATTGCCTTAAAAGCTAGAGAAAACCAAATTTTATAAATTCAATTT
>DASQIV010000340.1:0-4563 GCA_035631415.1 Pseudoneobacillus sp.
GTCTATTTTTCCTTGGTTAGAGAACATTTGCTTGTCGGGGCTGGGAAAAAATGAACTGCTTTTTTCCTTGTTCAAGGCGCTTGCGCTTTTGTTCTTTATACAAAGATTATTGTTTTTAGTGATCCTCCAAAGGAGAATGAATAGCAAATGTTTACAGGAATCATTGAGGAGATTGGATCTATTTCAACCATAAAACAAACAGGTGAAGCGATTGTCTTGGCTATTGAAGCTAAAACAATCTTAAAAGACGTACAACTTGGGGATAGCATTTCAGTTAATGGAGTTTGCTTAACGGTTACATCATTTTCTGAAAAACTATTTACTGTTGATGTCATGCCAGAAACCGTTAAAGCCACAAGTTTAAAAACTCTAAAACGTGGTTCAAAAGTTAATTTAGAACGAGCAATGGCTGCAGGTGGTAGGTTTGGTGGTCATTTTGTTTCTGGTCATGCAGATGGAACGGGAATGATTAAGAGTAAGAAACAATATGAAAATGCAGTTTACTATGAAATAAACGTAGAAAGTGAATTACTTCGCTACATTATTTTTAAAGGTTCAGTTACAGTTGATGGTACAAGCCTAACCGTTTTCGAAGTTACTGAGGATAGCTTTACGATTTCTCTTATTCCTCATACTTTAAGAGAGACTGTCATAGGGTTGAAGGGACCTGGTGAAATAGTTAATGTTGAGTGCGACATGCTTGGCAAGTATGTTGATCACTTTTTGGCAAATCGTCTTAATGGTCAACAGACAGCTAAAAGGAAGTCCGGTATTACCGAGCAATTTTTAGAAGAAAATGGGTTCAAATAAGGAGAGATGAGAATGTTTGATCCGATTGAGGAAGCGATATATGAATTGATGCAAGGTAAAGTCGTTATTGTTTGTGATGATGAGGACCGAGAAAATGAAGGTGACTTTATCGCATTAGCTGAAAAGGCAAAGCCAGAAGTAATAAACTTTATGGCAACCCATGGAAGAGGCTTAATTTGTATTCCAATCGAGGAAGAATTAGCGGATAAACTTGAATTAAATAACATGGTTGCTCGTAATACTGATCCCCATGGGACAGCTTTTACTGTAAGTATTGATCATAAATCATCGACAACGGGAATATCTGCGTTTGAACGCTCTGCCACTGTTTTGAATATGCTCGATCCTGAGGCAAAGGCAACAGATTTTAAAAGACCAGGGCATATTTTTCCACTAATTGCAAAAAAAGGTGGAGTTTTAAGAAGAGCAGGTCACACCGAAGCAGCGGTTGATTTGGCTAAGTTATGTGGAGCAAAACCTGCGGGTGTTATTTGTGAAATTATGAATGAAGATGGGACGATGGCTCGCGTACCAGAGCTTCGCAAAATTGCAGACCAACTTGAACTGAAGATGATTACGATTAAAGATTTGATTGAGTATCGAAATCGAAAAGATAAATTGGTTAATCGTGAAATAGAAATAAAACTACCGACTGAATATGGTGATTTTCGTGCAGTGGGATACTCGAATGTGGTTGATAATAAGGAACATGTAGCTTTAATAAAAGGAGAAATCACACCAGAAGAACCGGTATTAGTTCGCGTTCACTCTGAATGTCTGACTGGAGATGTTTTCGGTTCCTATCGTTGTGATTGTGGACCACAGCTTCATGCAGCATTAGCCCAAATTGAAAAAGAAGGTAGCGGTGTTTTACTTTACATGCGTCAAGAAGGTCGTGGAATTGGGCTATTAAATAAGATGAAGGCTTATAAGCTGCAAGAGGAAGGTCTTGATACGGTTGAAGCTAATGAAAAATTAGGCTTTGAACCTGATTTAAGAGACTATGGAATTGGGGCACAAATTTTAAAAGACTTAGGAATTACGAAAATGAAGCTTCTAACTAACAATCCTCGTAAAATTAAAGGATTGAAAGGATATGAACTCGAGGTTGTGGAAAGAGTTCCTATTCAGATGGAAGCTAGAGAAGAAAATGAAAATTATTTAAAGACAAAATATAAAAAATTAGGCCATATGCTTAATTTTTAACTACAGGAGGATTTTAAAATGGGTAAAGTTTTTGAAGGTCATTTAGTTGGTACAGGATTAAGAGTTGGAATTGTAGTAGGTCGTTTTAATGAATTTATTACAAGTAAATTATTAAGTGGAGCACAAGACGCTTTAAAAAGACATGGAGTTAACGAAGAAAATGTTGATATCGCTTGGGTTCCAGGTGCGTTTGAAATCCCAGTCATTGCTCAAAAAATGGCAAAAAGCAATAACTATGATGCAGTTATTACTCTTGGAACGGTTATTAGAGGTTCAACTCCGCACTTTGATTATGTTTGTAACGAAACCGCTAAAGGAGTAGCATCCACAGCACTTAATACAGGCGTCCCTGTTATCTTTGGCGTTCTAACGACAGATTCCATTGAACAAGCTATAGATAGAGCTGGAACAAAGGCAGGTAACAAAGGCTGGGAAGCAGCAGTAAGCGCCATCGAAATGGCAAACCTATACAGAGCATTTAATTAAAGATGTTCAACAAAATTCGACAGGTGCCTGGCACCTGTCGATTATTTTATCTAAAAAGAAGGTTTTCCTTTAGCTGAAGAGGAACTAGTTAAGAGGTATATATAGGCAAGCATTGTCATATTTAGTTAAGTAGGGAGGTTGAGAAAATGAAAAAATTATTAATAGTTATGATGGGATTACTTTTAATGGTTTTAGGGGGATGTTCATTACTAAATAATGCAAAAGATACAATTACATATGTCAATAAAGCAACGGACTATTTAGGTAAAGCTACTGAATTTGCAAATGATGCACCTTCACTCGCACAACAGGCTGTAAATGATCCGAAGGCAGCTAAGGAATTTGAAGCAAAGTTGAAAGATATGAAACAGGAAATTCAAATCTTTAATAATCTTCAAGCACCAGAGCTAGCTGAAGATTTACATTTACAAATTGTTAATCAAAACACAGTATTTGCGCAAGGAATTGACCTTTATTTAGATAATATGGTAGATGGAAAACTAGATCCTGCTATTCTAGAAAATACACAAATCTTTCAAGCTATACAAGAAATCTCAAGTATTACTGATCAAATAAAGAAGTTAGGTCAATAAAAAAATCGACAGTTGACTGGCACCATGAGGTTCGGTGCTCAGACATTCCCTGTCGATTTTTTTCTTTATTAACTTACCTTTTGTGTACTGTTTTTATAGTGATTGACGACTGATTTTTTATTTGTTATCCGATGCCAGATCACTCCTAGTACAGCGCCGATTAAAGCAGGAACAACCCAAGCTAATCCATAAGTAGAAAGTGGGAGCATTTGAACCAAGTTATTAAAGCTACTAGATTCTAGACCAAACATTTTTACACCATCATAGATAGCGAAAACACCAGTAAATAACATAGTAAGAACGTAAACTTTCTGTGAACCATTAAAGTATGGATGAAAGAAAGCCAATCCTACTAAAACAATCGTTAATGGGTAAGCCATTACTAAGAATGGGATTGAAACGGCGATAATTTGATTTAAACCTAAGTTCGCTACAAGAAAACTTACAACTGTAACAAGGGTAACTACTAATTTATAGCTGAGTTTTGGGAACAATTTGTTAAAATAATGTCCGCAGGCAATGGTAAGCCCTACGCAAGTTGTAAAGCAGGCAAGGGTAAAAATAACTCCAAGCAATACAATTCCTCCCTGACCCAATAATTGGTCTGACGCTGTGGAGAGGAGTGCTGTACCATTCTCAAATGTACCCTCATTTGCCATTTTTGCCCCTAGCCATCCTAATGCCACATACACTAAAGCTAGTGCAGTCCCCGCAACAAGCCCTGTTTTTAACGTATAGGTAACTTGTTGCTTTTGATCGATTATTCCTTTTTGTTGTAAAGCATTCACCACGACAATTCCAAATGCTAGGGCTGCTAAAGCGTCCATAGTGGAATATCCGTCGATAAATCCTTTAATAAATGGTGCAGTTTCATAAGAATCTACAGGAGCTTGCAAAGGTTGATCTAGTTGAATAAAAGCAATTACACATAACGTAATGATGGCTATTAATAAGGTAGGGGTAAGAAATTTCCCCATGTATTCAGTCACTTTTGTTGGATTCATACTTAAAAAATATACGAATGCAAAAAACAAAATAGTAAAAATAAACAATAGTAGCGATTGATTACTTGTCACATTTCCTAAAAATGGTTTTAGCCCCATTTCAAATGCAACGTTTGCATTTCGAGGAATTCCGAAAAATGGGCCAATGGATAAATAGACAATGATTGTAAATAAAAAGCCGAATTTTGGATGGACATAGTTTCCAAGTGAACGTACTCCATTTTTTGATAAGGCAATGGCTACTAAAACAAGTACGGGTAAGCCAACTCCTGTTAATACAAAGCCTAAAATCGCTGGCCAAAAAGCAGAACCAGCTTGTGAGCCTAAAAACGGAGGGAAAATTAAGTTCCCTGCTCCAAAAAACATTGAAAAAAGCATTAATCCAACTAAAAGCGTATCTTTCTTTTTCATAACAAAATTCTCCTCTCTTTGATGAAGGCACTTTTCGCACGAAAACGGCCTTG
>DASQIV010000341.1:0-6541 GCA_035631415.1 Pseudoneobacillus sp.
CGAGCATCTAATAATTCAATAACAATATCTACCAGTTTAAGCTTTTCTGTGACTTCTCTACGAGCCTTGGCCATATGACCTGGGAACCATTGAATCGTCAAGATAGCCACCTCCTACTACAACTATTTTACCAAATGAAAATCCTCTGGTGGCCAATAAACAATACTTGTATTTCCTAACACTTTTTCCATTGGAACGGTTCCGATATGACGACTATCTTTACTTTGGCGTCGATTATCTCCCATCACAAATAAATGCCCTTCTGGTACTGTTTCTCGGCCTATTTTTTCCTCTAATGTAAACGGGTCTGTTAATGGCCCATCAATTACTTGCTTTTTATATTCATCTAAATAGGGCTCTTCATATGGTTTCCCATTTATGTAAAGCGTATCATCCTTGTATTCAATTCGGTCTCCCGGAAGACCAATAATTCGCTTTATGTAGTCCTTATTTTCAGGAGCATGAAATACAATGATATCAAATCGTTTTGGCTCACTAATTTTATAATTTAGTTTATTGACAATCATTCTGTTTTGGTCATGAAGTGTTGGCATCATGGATAAGCCATCTACTACGATAGGAGCAAAAAAGAAATAACGAATAACCGCAGCTAAGGCTACCGCTATTACAAGTGCTTTTGTCCATTCCCAAACTTCACTTTTTTTCTTTGTCATCGTTTCCCCACCATTCTAAGTTAAGGTTTATATATAGTTATTTTACAAAACTTCAGTACAATAAACACGATGGGAACAAAATTTTTTATAAATCATAAAAAAAGGGCTTGATACTCAAGCCCTTTCTTTTTTCATTATCGAATTTCTTTAATACGAGCTTTTTTACCACGAAGATTACGTAGATAGTATAACTTCGCACGGCGAACTTTACCACGACGAATAACTTCTAGCTTCGCGATTTTTGGTGTGTGTACAGGGAATGTACGCTCTACGCCTACACCGTAAGAAACTTTACGAACTGTGAAAGTTTCGCTAACGCCACCACCACGACGCTTAATCACTACACCTTCAAATAACTGAATACGCTCACGAGTACCCTCGATAACTTTTACGTGTATACGTACAGTATCACCGGGACGGAAAGCTGGAAGATCAGTACGAAGTTGTTCTTGAGTGATTTCTTTAATTAATTGTTGCATCGTTTTCAACTCCTTCCAACAGATGCTCTTACAATTCTCATTCCTTGCAGCGGAACATCTTAATACAGACAGACTAATTTATTAGCCCAAGTCACAAATAGTATCTTACCATAACGAGTATATCTTTTCAATATCTATTTCATTTCTTTTCGAATTTCATCTAGCCATTTTTGATGTTCCTTCGTTAGCTCAATGACTTCAAGAAGGTCAGGGCGTCTTGTAAGTGTCCGACGAAGTGATTCTTTCACACGCCATTCTTCAATTTTTTGATGGTTGCCAGACATTAACACATCAGGTACCTTAAGACCACGAAAATCAGCTGGGCGTGTATAATGTGGGTGCTCTAATAAACCAGTGCTAAATGAATCCTGTTGATGTGATTCTTCGTTACCTAGTACCTCTGGAAGGAGACGAACCACACTATCAATTACAACCATTGCTCCAAGTTCTCCACCCGTTAATACATAATCCCCAATCGATATTTCGTCGGTAACGATATTCTCTCTTATTCTTTCGTCATACCCTTCATAATGGCCGCAAATAAAAATAAGATGCTTTTCTTTTGCTAGTTCCTCTGCTTTTTTTTGTGTGAAGCGTTCTCCTTGAGGACAGAGTAGAATAACTCTACTTGATTGGCTTACACTTTCTTTTTGTAAGCTTTGAACGGCATCAAAGATAGGTTGTGGCTTTAAAACCATTCCAGCGCCCCCACCATATGGATAATCGTCAACCGTTTGATGTTTGTTATCAGCAAAGCTTCGGAAATTAACAACATTGTAATGTACAGCTTGCTTATCTGCAGCTTTTTTTAAAATCGAATGTCCAAACACACCTTCAAACATTTCAGGAAATAACGTTAAGACATCTAACTTCATCATGATAATAGACCTTCTAATGGATCAATTAAAATTTTCTTGTTTTTCACATCGATGTTTTTTACAACTTGTTCAATATAAGGTATTAGTATCTCCTTACCACCTTTACCTTTAATTACCCAAACATCATTAGCACCTGGGGTTAGTATTTCTCTAATCTTCCCTATTTCCTGTCCATCAAGAGTAGAAACCTCACAGCCAATGATTTCATGAAAATAAAACTCATTCTCTTCTAAAGTCGCTAACTGACTTTCAGGAACTTTTAAGATTCCGCCTTTGAATTTCTCAACCACATTAATGTCTTTATATCCTTCAAATGTTAATAACTCAAAATTTTTATGGGTACGATGACTAGCAACCTTTAATTCAAGAGGATCTTTTTTCTCGTCCATAAATAAAAATAGTGAGTTCCCTACTTTAAAACGTTCTTCAACAAAATCAGAACTTGAAATGACTCGAATTTCTCCTTGTATTCCATGGGTATTGACGATCTTCCCAACATTAAACCATTTTTCCATTCTTTCTCACCTCTAGCGTATTTCTTGAATAATACCATCCTTTATTATAATTTCAGATTGATTCTCAATTTGGTCCCAACGGTCACCTACTCTAATCTCCGTGATTGCTTGAACTTCTCTCTCCTTTACTTCACTACCTAAAGGGAGTAATTCGAGCTGCTCCATTTGAAAGGAAATTATTTTTATTTTTTCCTGACGTGCTTGAATTTCACCACCAAAGTGGTCTCGCACATTAATAGTCGATAATTTACTATTTTTTTCAAATTTCTTCTGCTCAAACCGAAGCTGGTCACACTCTTTTTGAAGCTTAGATCTATTTTTCTGAAATATTTCAAGGAGCTCTTTTTTACTTTTCTCTGTTAGCACTTGTTTTACCACGACTGTTTGAAGAATTTTCATGTTGAACCTCCAATCAGTTATTTGTGCAATATTTATGTGTAGATGAAAAATGTTTTTTTATATGTAAAAAAGGAGGGTTTCCCCTCCTTCTTGGTTGTTTACTCATTGATCTCTAAATAGATTTTCTTTTGTTGTGAAGTTCCTGCCGCATAGACAACAGTTCGTATCGCTTTTGCAACACGCCCTTGCTTTCCAATTACTTTTCCCATGTCATTCTTGTTGACAGAAAGCTGGTAGGTTACGCGATAATCCTCTTCTACGACATTCACTTGAACATCTTCCGGATGATCTACAAGGGGTTTAACAATCGTCTCAATTAACTGTTTCATATGTCTTTAGCTTCTTTAATTACTTAGAGTTTTTTGCATTATGGAATTTTTCCATGATGCCTTCTTTAGAGAAAAGGTTACGCACTGTATCAGAAGGTTTTGCACCATCTTGTAACCATTTTAATGCTAATTCTTCATTGATTTGTACTGCAGCTGGTTGAGTTACAGGATTGTAAGTTCCAACTACTTCAATGTAACGTCCGTCACGAGGAGAACGAGAATCTGCAACAACAATACGATAGAAAGGAGATTTTTTTGCTCCCATACGCTTTAAACGAATTTTAACTGCCATTTTAATAAGCACCTCCGAATAGTTTCACACAAGATAGAATAATAACAGAAATATAAATGGTTTGTAAAGTGTTTTTTCTTTACATCCATATTTTTCACGAAAAATTACTTAGTTTCGACGCACGTCAGTAAACAAGCACTTCAACTTTTCTAGCTAGAAAGGTTTAAAAGGTAGTTTAAAGCCACCTTTTTTCTTACCTTTTTGTTGCATTCCAGTCATCTGCTTCATCATTTTTTTCATGTCTTCAAATTGCTTTAACAGGCGGTTGACTTCTGTTACAGACCGTCCACTACCTTTTGCAATTCTTTTTTTACGATTTCCGTTAATAATTTCAGGCTGAGCTTTTTCTGCCTTTGTCATAGAACGAATGATGGCTTCGACATGTCCAATTTGTTTTTCATCCACTTGGATATTATTTAAGCCTTTAATTTTATTAGCTCCAGGCATCATCTTTAGAATTTCATCTAATGGTCCAAGTTTACGAACTTGACCTAGTTGGTCAAGAAAATCATCAAGCGTAAATGAAGCAGTTCTCATTTTATGCTCTAGTTCTTTCGCTTTCTCTTCATCCACAGAAGCTTGAGCTTTTTCAATTAAGGTTAATACGTCACCCATACCAAGTATACGAGAAGCCATACGCTCAGGATGGAACGGCTCTAATGCATCCATTTTCTCACCCATACCGACAAATTTAATCGGTGTGTTTGTGACTGCACGGATAGATAATGCTGCTCCTCCACGTGTATCACCATCAAGCTTTGTTAGAACAACCCCTGTAAGTCCTAGTTGTTCATTAAAGCTTTGAGCAACGTTTACAGCGTCTTGTCCTGTCATTGCATCCACAACAAGGAAAATCTCATCAGGCTTTGTCAATTCTTTAATGTTTTTTAATTCATCCATTAAGTTTTCATCAACATGAAGACGTCCAGCTGTATCGATTAATACATAATCATTGTGGTCTTCTTTAGCCTTTGCAATGGCTTGACTTGCAATTTCAACAGGACTCACTTGATCACCTAACGAAAACACAGGAATGTTTAATTGTTTTCCGAGTGTCTCAAGCTGTTTGATAGCTGCAGGGCGATAAATATCTCCTGCAACAAGTAAAGGGCTTCGGTTGTATTTTTTACGAAGTAAGTTTGCTAATTTACCAGTTGTAGTTGTTTTACCTGCACCTTGTAATCCGACCATCAAAATGACAGTAGGTGGTCGATGTGAAGCAGCAATTTTACTTTGCTCTCCGCCCATCAGTTCGGTTAATTCTTCTTGAACTACTTTAATAATTTGTTGCCCTGGTGTTAAGCTTTTAAGAACTTCTTGTCCAACCGCTCTCTCACTTACCTTTTTAACAAAGTCTTTCACTACTTTGAAATTTACGTCGGCTTCTAGTAATGCTAAACGAACCTCACGCATCATTTCCTTTACATCAGCTTCAGTTACTTTGCCTTTTCCACGGATTTTTTGGATTGTATTTTGCAGACGGTCGGCTAAACCTTCAAATGCCATAAATGCCGCCTCCTAGTCTAATTTCTCGATTTCAGCAATTGCTTCAGCAATTGCCACTCGAGAGAGATTTTCCTCTTCTGCTAAATCCTTTAGGACTTGGATTAGTTTATTTCTCTCTTGAAATTTATGAAATAACAATAGCTTTTCCTCGTACTCTTCCAGCATTGTCTCGGTACGTTTAATGTTGTCATATACTGCTTGTCGACTAACATTATACTCCTCCGCAATTTCACCTAGAGAATAGTCATCTAAATAGTAGAGAGACATATAGCTTTGCTGCTTCGGTGTTAACAACGAATGATAAAAATCATACAGATAATTCATTCGCGTTGTTTTTTCAAGCATGCTACTTCCCCCTTGTTAAGTGAAAAGCCTTTACAAAAAATAGTTTACACAGAATTGAAGGTAGTGTCAAGATTTTATCTTTACAGGCAATATTTTATTCCTGTTCCTTATCAACTAATTCTGCAAATAATCCGTACACATATTTCTCTGCATCAAATTCTTGAAGGTCATCCATTTTTTCACCAAGTCCCACTAGTTTAACTGGTATCTTTAATTCATTTCGAATCGCTATTACAATACCACCCTTTGCAGTACCATCAAGTTTTGAAAGAACAATTCCAGATACATTCGTGGCCTCTTTAAACGTTTTAGCCTGTATTAGTGCATTTTGACCAGTGGTTGCATCTAACACGAGTAAAACTTCATGAGGAGCACCTGGCACTTCTCTTTCAATCACGCGTTTAACTTTTTCTAGCTCTTTCATTAAGTTAACTTTATTTTGTAGTCTTCCTGCAGTATCACAAAGTAATATATCAGCATTTCGAGCTTTTGCAGACTGAATAGCATCGTACATTACAGCTGCTGGATCAGAACCCGCTTCTTGCTTGATCACTTCAACGCCTACACGTTCACCCCAAACCTCAAGCTGCTCAATGGCTCCAGCTCTGAAGGTATCTCCTGCAGCTAAAAGCACCGTTTTTCCTTCAGTTTTATATTTGTGTGCAAGCTTGCCAATGGTGGTTGTTTTCCCCACTCCATTAACTCCCACAAATAGGATAACGGTAAGCGCATTTTCTTGAATGTTTATTTCAGGAGATGTTTCGTCCGCTTCTTTGTAAATATCAACTAGTTTTTCAGAAATAACGCTTTGAACTTCTGCTGTATCCTGGATGTTTCTTCTTTTTACTTCCATTTTTAGTTCATCAATTAATTGCATCACGGTATCAAAGCCAACATCCGCTTGAATAAGGATTTCTTCTAATTCTTCGAAAAATTCCTCATCCACTTTTCGATAACGGGCAACTAAATCATTAACCTTGCCAGAGAAGCTTTCACGTGTTTTGGTTAATCCTTCTTTAAACTTTTCTGACACAGAATCTGTTTGCTTTGTAATCTTTTCTTTTAATTTCTTAAAAAAACTCATTCTATCACTTCCTTTAAAATTCACTTTATCGCATTAAAGC
>DASQIV010000342.1:0-7683 GCA_035631415.1 Pseudoneobacillus sp.
CATTGATAATAAAGAATACTCTATGGTGGAGTTAGCATAAAAAAAAGAAACGAGTCAGCGGTTGCTTGCTTGTTTCTTTTTTTTTACTTCCATGGACTAAGATTTTTAATAGATTTACAGATCTCCAAATCGAATTTTGTCAAAAATTCAATAATAATGCTGAAGATTCTAAAAATTCAGTCGAATGTATTTACATTAAGAGATAAATACCTTTTAATTAATTTGTGTAGAATTTTCAATTAATTTAGGGGGTTCTGAAATGAGAAAGTTTCTGACAAAACCATTTTTATTTATTTTTGTAATGTCATTAGTACTATTGTCTGCATGTTCAGGTAATAGTTCAAAGACATCGGTCGACAATTCTTCCGATAATGATGGACAAGCAAGTGATGCTGTATCAGCCAAAATTGGTGTAATTTCATATTTAAGTGGCCCTGGAGCAGCTTATGGAGAAGCGATCACCAATGGATTTAAGTTAGCCCAGAAGGAAATTAATGAAAAAGGTGAAGTAAATATTGAATTAGTTATTGAAGATTCAGCTGGTAAGCAGGAGCAAGCTTTATCTGCTGCACAAAAGTTAATGAGCTCAGATGATATTGTTGCATTATTAGGACCAACTTTAAGTACAGAAATGAATGTTGTAGGACCAGAGGCAGATATGAATGGTATCCCGATCATGGGAACTTCAACAACAGCTCAGGGGATACCACAAATTGGGGAATATGTATTTAGAAATTCATTACCAGAGTCATTAGCCATTCCAGCTGCAATCCAAAAAGCGGTAGATAAATATGGGGCAAAAAAGGTTGCTATCTTATACGGTAATGATGATGTCTTTACAAAATCAGGATTCGATACGATGAATGAGGAAGCAGAGAAAATGGGCCTTGACATCTTAACTATCGAAACCTTCCAAAAAGGACAAGCAGACTATAACGCGCAATTAACAAAAATTAAAGGCTTAAATCCAGATTTGATTTTATGTTCTGCTCTTTATAATGAAGGTGCTGTCATTATGGATCAGGCAAGAAAAATGGGAATTGATGTGCCGTTTGTAGGTGGAAATGGCTTTAACTCACCTCAAGTAATTGAAATTGCAGGAGATGCATCTGAAGGATTGATCGTTGCTACACCTTGGTTTGGTGATAAAGAAGATCCAAAGGTACAAGAATTTGTTCAAAAATATGAAACAGAGTATGGAAAAAAACCAGATCAGTTTGCAGCTCAAGCCTACGATGCTCTTTACATTATGGCTGAAGGGTTGAAGAATGCAGGTGAAGCTGATCGTGATAAACTACGTGATGCTTTGGCTGAAATAAAAGATTTACCTGGCGTACTTGGAAGCTTCTCATTTGATAAAGATGGAGATGTAGTGATGGATCCAACCGTTTTAATTATTAAAGACGGTAAGTTTCAACTGTTTGAATAATTTTTGAGTAAAAGGGTGAGATGTCTTGCTATTAGAGCAACTAATTAATGGTATTACACTTGGAAGCATCTATGCCATCGTTGCCCTTGGATTCACGCTTGTATTCGGAGTTCTAGGGATTATTAACATGGCACATGGTGAAATTTTTATGTTTGGTGCTTTTATAGGGGTAATTGTAACAACTACATTAGGTTGGCCGCTTTGGGTTGCATTTCTTGCTGCTATTGCAGTCACAATTATTTTGGGTTATATGCTTGAGCGCTTTGCTTTACGACCACTTCGTGGAAAGCAAGGCGTCTCACACCTTGCTCCACTTATTAGTACCATTGGGGTATCCATTTTATTGGAAAATCTTTCGCACCATTTGTTTGGAGCAGGTAATCATCCTTTTAGTACGACATTTGCTGAAATTCATTACAAGATTGGTTCCATTACTATCTATCTTGTTCAAATTTTCATTTTTGTCATATCGGTGATACTAATGATGTCGCTATCCTATTGGCTTTCTAAAACGAAGGCAGGAAAGGCACTCCGTGCTACTGCTGAAAATTTGGAAACGGCAAGTATCCTTGGTGTAGATACGAAAAAAATTATTACACTAACAGTGATTATTGCATCCGCAATGGGTGGAATAGCAGGAATACTAGTAGGTATGGCCTTTAATTCCGTTAATCCCCAAATGGGATTATCAATGGGGTTAAAGGGATTAGCGATTATTATCCTTGGTGGAATGGGAAATGTAAAAGGGGCAATGGTCGGAGGGCTAATATTGGGATTATCAGAAACCTTTATTGTAGCATATGGAGATTCAGGTTATCGTGATGCAATTGCCTTTATCGCTATCATATTTATCCTTTTATTAAGGCCACAGGGATTATTTGGCCAAAAAACATCTCAGGTAGGGCGGTGATGAGATGTTAGGTGAATTCATTAATCCATATTACTTACAAGTTGGCTCCTTTATCATGATCAATATTATTTTGGGCCTTAGTATTTACATTACGCTTTCATCTGGGCAGCTCTCACTTGGAAACGCAGGATTTATGGGTATTGGTGCTTATACATCGGCATTGTTAACGATTAACTACGATTTACCTATCGTTATTGGGATTATTGTAGGGGCTGTTGTTGCTGGAATTTTTGGTATTCTTATCGGTATTCCATCCCTTCGATTACAAGGTGTTTATTTAGCCATTGCCACTCTTGGTTTTGGAGAAGTGATTCGTGTGTTTTTTATAAACTGGGAATCAGTCACAAGAGGTGCAGTAGGGATATCTGGAATTCCTCATATCGGTAGAGAGTTATTTGCTTTTTTTAGAGAAATGGGGTTTGATCCATCCGCAATTGGTTTGAAAAATAATCAATTTGTTTATCTACTAGTATTAATCATCCTGTTAATGATTAATATTTTACTAGTTTGGTTTTTTATAAGGCAAAATAAGTCTCGTGTGGGACGGGCCTTTGCTGCCATAAAAATGGATGAAAAAGCAGCTGAAGCAATGGGTATTAATATTACCTATTATAAGGTTTTATCATTTACACAAGGAGCCATTCTTTCCGGCTTTGCGGGTGCTTTATTTGCACATGTTATGGCCTATATAAGTCCAGCTGATTTTTCCTATCATCGAGCAGTAGAAATTCTCATTTTTGCTGTGTTTGGTGGAAGTGAAGTTATTTGGGGCGCTGTTTTTGGAGCCACCTTTATGACATTGATGCCTGAGGTATTAAGGTTTATTAGTGAATATCGTTATGTGATATATGGTTTGGTTTTGGTCGTAATGATGGCGTTTCGTCCTCAAGGGATTATCGATGTTTCAGGCTTAGAGTGGTTAAAACATAAGATGCCAAGAGGGAGGGTCGCTCATGGTTCTAAAAATTCAAAACATCTGTAAAAACTTTGGCGGCATTTCTGCATTAACTGACGTTTCCTTTTCAGTAAATGAAGGTGAAATTTTTGGTTTAATTGGACCAAATGGAGCTGGGAAAACGACAATGTTTAATGTAATCACCAATTTGTTTACGCCAACTTCTGGGGAGATTACCTTTCTGGGAGAAAAAATTACAGGAATAAAGCCATTTAAAATCACAGATAAAGGAATTTGTCGGACATTCCAAAATATTCGTCTGTTTACACAAATGACAAGCGTAGAGAATGTATTGGTAGGTGGTCATTCCCGTAGTAAATCAGGTGTGCTTAGCGGAGTATTCCATACAAAATCACAACGATTGGAAGAAGAAAGATTACATGCTAAAGCTATTACATTATTAGAACTCGTTGGTTTATACAACCAACGAGACATTGTTTCTGAAAATTTATCCTATGGTCAACAACGAAGATTGGAGATTGCAAGAGCACTGGCTAGTGATCCGAAATTATTATTATTAGATGAGCCGGCAGCAGGAATGAATGAAACAGAAACAGATGACCTATTTTACTTAATTAAAAAAGTTCAAAAATTAGGGATTACGATTCTATTAATTGAACATGATATGCCATTAGTCATGAAGCTGTGTGATCGAATAACCGTATTAAATTTTGGTAAGAAATTGGCAGAGGGAACACCTGAAGAAATTCAAAATAATCCAGCAGTAATTGAAGCTTACCTCGGCTCAGAGGAGGATGATGAAATTGCTTAAAGTATCTGGAATTGAAACTTTTTATGGGAAAATCCAGGCCTTAAAAGGAGTTAGTCTTGAAGTACAGCAAGGAAAGATTGTAACAATCTTGGGTGCTAATGGTGCTGGGAAAACAACAACAATGAAAACCATCGCAGGTTTATTAAAACCAAAGAATGGAAAAGTTGAGTTTTTAGGACAAGAGGTAACGGGACAAAGACCAGATCAGCTTGTAAAGAAAGGAATAGCATTGGTTCCTGAGGGAAGAGCGATTTTATCTAGTATGACAGTTAAAGAAAATCTTGAAATGGGTGCCTATCATCGGAAAGATAGCGAAATTGAAAAAGACATACAAGAGGTCATGAAGCATTTTCCGATTTTAAAAGAAAGAGAAGAACAGCTTGGTGGTACTCTTTCAGGTGGACAACAACAAATGTTGGCCATTGCAAGAGCATTGCTATCACGGCCTAAACTGTTGTTATTAGATGAGCCTTCTATGGGACTAGCACCTTTAATTGTCGCAGATATTTTCAAGATGATAAGAGATATTAAAAAGGATGGTACAACCGTACTTTTGGTGGAACAAAACGCAAAGCAAGCGCTAAAAATCGCTGATTACGGATATGTATTAGAAACTGGGAAAGTAATCTTTGAAGGAAACTCAGAGGAATTACTTAAGGATCCTAGAATTGTAGAAGCCTATCTTGGAAGAAAATCAAGTTGAAAAAGTAGTATGTTGGACGCTCATGATGAAGAGCGTCTTTTTGTCAATATTGAAATTGGACATTTTGTGAACTTTTTGTGAATAAAATCTGTCAATTCTGATATAAAGGCAGTATAATAATACTAACATTAGAGTGAACGGAGGAATGGAATATGGGCAAATTGCTTATGTACCTATACTTAGTCATCGCGTTATATTGTTTTGTGAATGTATTTTTGACGGTTCAAGCGCATGCATATCAACACACGTTTCTGATGGTAGTATTAGCCTTTTTTAACTTGGCACTATTTACTTTATTCCGGAAAGAAGTAAAGCGTCGGCAAATTAATTCATTTCAGTAAAATAGAAAAAGCGGTCAACCATTGTGTTGACCGCTTTTTACTATTATAAATGAGTATGGCCTGAAGATAAAACCCATATAGAACCAGCAACAATGACCACCGCTGTAAAAATAGCATAAATAATGTTAATCGTTTGTACCTTGCCATCATCTCCTTCATTCAAGTGCATGAACATAGACAATTGAAGAGTAGCTTGGATGATGGCTAATCCACCAATAATGAATAGAATCATCTTAAAAGATAGATTCGTTTTTAAAGCAACCCAAACAGCGAAAAATGTTAATGCAAGTGATGAAATGAAACCAATAATATGATGGACAGGGAATTTATGTGAATTCGTATGATTTGCCATATTAAGACACCATCCCTGCTAAATAAACAAACGTAAATACAAAGATCCAAACGACATCTAGGAAATGCCAATATAGACCGATAATAAATGTTTTACGAGCAGTCACAGGAGTCAAGCCACGAGTGAGAAGCTGAATGATAATTAAAATAGCCCAGCCAATCCCCATTGTAACGTGTAAACCATGCGTACCAACTAGTACGAAAAAACTAGAAAGGAAGGCACTTGTTTGCATGGTAGCTCCTTCATGTACATAATGAGTAAATTCATTAATCTCTAAAAATAGGAAACTAGCACCAAGGAGCAATGTAACGACAAGCCAAGCTAAAAGCCCTTTCTTATTATGACGGCGCATTTCAAAGATAGCAAGACCGCATGTAAAGCTACTTGTTAATAAGATAAGGGTCATAATCATTGCATCTTTAAAAACAAATAAATCTTGCTGTGTCGGTCCACCGGCATGACGGTTCCCCAGAACGCCGTACACTGAAAATAAGGTAGCGAATAAAATAACTTCAGCACCTAGAAATATCCAAAAGCCCAGAATGTTTAAGCGGCTCTGTTCTGTTTGGTATTCCAAAGGTAAAGATGTATCAACATTAGCTGACATGATGATTCACTCCTTCCGATTTGTTTCTCCATTTACCTTCTGTTTTCTTAATTTCATCTATTTTTACATGATATCCATCGTTATAGTCGAATGAACGAATAACTAGTCCTGCGAGAATTCCAACCGTCGCTACGAGGGCAGCCACTTTCCATTCGAATACAAGGAAAAAGCCTACAATACCAAAAACAACTGCCATGTAAAACGGAACACCTGAATTGCTTGGCATATGGATTTCTTCTAATTCTTCATCTTTTAACGTTAAAGTATGGTTTTGCTTTTTAAAGTTCCAGAATGCGTCAAGTGTTTTAACTTCGGGCACTTTAGCAAAGTTGTAATGCTGAACAGGGGAAGCGGTCATCCATTCAAGTGTTCTTGCATCCCAAGGATCATGGGAAATGTTACGACTAGAATAACGAGCACTCCAGTAAATGTTATAGCAGAAGAACGCAAATCCAATAGCTAAAATAGCGGATCCGATAGCAGAGACCAAGAATAATGGTGCGAAACCTGATTCTGCTGAATACGTATAGGATCGACGCACAGCACCATTTAATCCAAGGAAGAACATTGGCATAAAGGTTAGGTTAAACCCAATGTTGAAAAACCAAAAATGAAACTTACCAAGTTTTTCATTAAGCATATGACCAAACATTTTTGGCCACCAATAGTAAAGTCCTGCAAATACTGCGTATACTACACCAGGAATTAACACATAGTGAAAATGTGCAACTAGGAATAAAGTATTATGGTACTGAAAATCGGCAGCACCCATAGCTAACATTACTCCTGTAACACCACCAATTACAAAGGTAGGTACAAATGCAAGTGCCCATAACATAGCTGTGGTAAATTTAATTCGACCTTTTCTCATCGTAAATAACCAGTTGAAAATTTTGATACCAGTTGGAACAGCAATCATCATAGTTGTGATCGAGAAAACAGAGTTAACAAGCGGTCCTGTACCCATTGTAAAGAAATGGTGAACCCATACTAACATACTTAAGAAAGCAATCCCTACAATAGAAACAACCATCGATTTGTATCCGAAAAGAGACTTTCGAGAAAAAGTAGAAATAACCTCAGAGAACATTCCGAAAGCTGGAAGTACTACGATATAAACCTCTGGGTGTCCCCATAACCAAAATAGGTTAGCCCAAAGCATATCCATACCGCCACCGGATACAGTGAAAAAGTGTGTTCCAAAAAGACGGTCAAATGTCATTAATGCTAGGGCAACTGTGAAAATAGGGAATGCGGCAACGATGATAACAGACGTGATTAAAGACGTCCAAGTAAACATTGGCATTCTCATTAAGGTCATGCCTTTTGTGCGCATCTTTAAAATGGTTACGATGAAGTTAATCCCTGTCATTAACGTACCAATACCCGCAATTTGCAAAGCAATAGCGTAATAGTTATTTCCAATACCTGGTGTAAATTCTTTACCAGCAAGTGGGAAGTAAGAGGTCCATCCGGCATCAGGAGAACCACCAATCACAAACGAGATATTAAATAACATCGCTCCACTAAAAAATAGCCAAAAGCTTAAGGCATTTAATTGAGGAAAAGCAACATCCCTTGCCCCAATCTGTAATGGAATAACAACGTTCATTA
>DASQIV010000343.1:0-6176 GCA_035631415.1 Pseudoneobacillus sp.
CGTTATTGTGTATTAATACACACCTACTTCTACCTTTTCCTTGGGTTTTTCTTCTTGCAAGTTGCCCATTGGTCCAAAGAATTCAAAGTGAATTCGCTCTTCACTAACACCTAATTTGATTAATGTATTATAGATTACTTTCATGAATGGAACTGGTCCACAGAAATAATAATCTGCTGTGTTTATATCCGTATTATCTTGTAACCAATCTTGAGTTACATAGCCCTCAAAGTCGAAATGCATATGTTGGCGGTCTTCCTCGGTTGGTGAATCATAGAAAACATAGGATTGGACGTTTTCATGTTCACTTAAAGCTTTTACTTCTTCTCGTAATGCATGTACCTTGCCGTTTTGTGCAGCATGGATAAAGGTTACTTTTCTCTCTGGTTGATAATCTACTACTGTATTAAGCATACTAACCATTGGTGTAAGTCCAACTCCACCACTTAATAAAACTAGCGGAGACTTCTTGTTGACATCTAAAATAAAATCACCAGCAGGTGCACTTATTTCTAAAACATCGCCCTCATTTATTTGCTCATGTAAATAGTTTGATACTTTCCCATCCGGTTGAAGATTGTTTTGTTCTTTTTTTACGCTTATACGGTAGTAATCTTTATTTGGAGCATCTGAAAGACTGTATTGACGAATATGTGTATTTTCTTCCCCTTCAATAGTCATTTTCACACTAATATATTGACCTGGAATAAAATTAGCTATTTCTTTAGCGTCTTCAGGCTTTAAATAAAAAGATGTAATGACAGTGCTCTCTTGAACTTTTTTATCGACGATAAATCGGCGGAATCCATCCCAACCACCTGATTGGTTCTGAGCTTCATCATACATTTCACTTTCAATACTAATGAAGGCATCTGCAATCACATTATATGCTTGTCCCCATGCATCAATAATTTCATCCGTTGCTGCATCTCCTAGGACATCCTTTATCGCAAGTAGTAAATGCTTACCCACAATTGGATAATGCTCAGGCTTAATTCCTAAACTTCTATGCTTATGTGCAATTTGTTTTACCACTGGAATGATCGCTTCAAGATTGTCTATATATTGAGCAGCAGCATATACTGTACCCGCAAGTGCCTTTTGCTGCCTTCCTTGTTTTTGATTAGCGTGATTAAAGATATTTAATAGTTCAGGATGGTTCCCAAACATTAATTGATAAAAACGAGTTGTGATCTTTTCACCATGCTGTTCGAGAACTGGAACGGTGGATTTTACGATTTCAATAGTTTGTTTATTTATCAATGTAGACACTCCTTAGTTGTTTCTAAGTTTCGCATAGTGATTATATATATAAATAAATTTTAATATAGTGATATAAATCACACATATTCAAAAATACGACCAATTCACTACAGTATGAAGCACATATTAATGCATACAAAAGAAGAATAGGGCTAAATTCCTATCCTTAAATAATGTATGATTCTTTTATTTTTTTGTTTTTTGGATCCTGTATACATAAACATCCAAAAGACAAGAGAAGAGATTTTAAAATCCATCGCAAAAAAGGTAGATATAACAATTTTCCAAATTGGAGATAAAAAAAGGAATAATCACTCTTTTAACTGAATATTAAAATGATATCTCTTTTGAAGGTGGGATCAAACTGAAAACTGCTCTTTTAGTAGTCGATATGCAAAATGAATTTTTTGAAGATGAAAATAGTAAAAAGAGTCTACAGGATTTTTTAGGTGTTGCTAATTTTTCAATAGACATATTTCGTAATGCCAATCAACCAGTAATCTTTATCCAAGATGAAGATGCCGGGGATGGACCCGGTTCATACGGGTATCAATTAGCGGAAGGTCTCAAGGCTGAAGATACAGATTTTTATGTATCAAAACAATATAGCAATTCCTTTTGGCAAACAAACTTAGAAGAAAAACTAAATGAATTAAACGTTGGAATGGTGCTGATTTGTGGATTTGCAGCAGAATATTGTGTTCAAGCAACCTATCAAGGTGCACTTGAAAGAGGGTTTGAACCTGCGCTTATTCAACATGGTATTGCAAGTATTGAACAAAAATACGTGGAGTTCGTACAAGAAATATATCGAACAACCTCTATAAAAGTAGTTCAATATATGTTCAATAACAAATAAAGCAGGAACATTTTTTAGTTCCTGCTTTTCTTCATTAATTAAGGCTTAACAGCTTGTCCTTCTTCTACAATGTGATATAAGAGATGTGCAAGGTGATGTATTGGACCGTGAACTTCTTCCTCTTCGTTCTCATTCACTTCTTCGTTAAACTCTAAATCATTTAAATATAGTGCCATAAATTCATAAAAATCCTTCATTTGAAAAGAATAGCATGCAGCTGGGTCTTCATTTTCTTCTTCATATTGAAGAAGCATATGTGATACGTTTCCATCCTCATCCTCAGCATCAAAAAATACAAAAAACCCCATATTTGTATCAAGGTCAAACAAGTGTCTTGTTCCACCTTCTGTAGCCTTTTGAAAGTCTTCTTCATTTAGTTTTTGAATTTGCATTGCATCAACATTATCTTCTTTATGAAAGCTTACAACAAATGAGTTCACTTTATTTCCTCCAATTTTAGAAAGATGACTTCAATAATTTACCCTTTTTTACACATTTTTATCTTGTTTCTCTTAATAATAATAACATTTTTCACAAATAGTGATGTTTTCTACTGTTTCTCTTCTCTACCAATGAGTTTTAACAGCACTAATTTAAAAAATCCAGCACCTTTTTTACTGCCTGTTCGCCTTGAGCAATACAATCAGGAATTCCAACTCCTTCAAAAGAGCTTCCAGCAAGGAATACACCTGGTAATTCTTTTAAGAGAGAATCCTTAACGTTTTGAATTCGCTCCTTATGACCAACTGTATATTGTGGCATCGTTTTTTTCCATCTTGTCACAACATGAAAAATTGGCTTTGTATTTATTTTCATCGTTTTATTTAAGTCTCTTAGGGCAATTTCAATGATCTCTTCATCTGTCATCTCGACAACATCTTGGTCACTAGGCTTTCCTAAATAACAGCGTAATAATGCCATACCTTCCGGGGTTGTTCCTGGCCATTTTTTATGGGTCCAGGTACAGGCTGTTATGCGGAAATCACTATTTCTTGAAACAACGAACCCTGAACCTTCAATATCCTGTTGGATTGCTGATTTTGGAAATGCCATGGCTACATTTGCTACCGACGTAGCAGGCATATTTTTAAATGTTTCCATAAAAGAATAATCAGATAGAATCTTTTGCGCATGAAAATGATTAGTAGCTAGCACGACACTGTCTGCTTCTTCAATCTTTCCGTTGGACAATTGCAAGGAATACCCATTTTCTCTTTTCGTTATTTTTTCAACTCCAACGCCTTTAGTAACACTGTCTCCTAGTCTTCTTTCTAATTCAACTATCATTTCTTCAAGTCCAGTTGTTAAGGAAATAAACATTCCTTTTTTAGTATTTTCTTTAGCTGTTTTTTTAGGAGCTGGCGGCATTGTTCTTTTTAATCCGAGTACAAGGCTCCGAAGTTTTTGTTCCATAGAATAAAAGTTCGGAAACAAGGACATAAGACTCAGATGATCTATGTCACCTGCGTAAATGCCTGATAATAATGGCTCTATTAAATTTTCAACAACCTCATCGCCTAATCTTCTTCTAAAAAAGCCACCAAGCGACTGATCGTTCTGTGCCTTTCCTTTTGGTAAAATAAAATCGCCTGCAGCTCTTAGTTTACCTTTCGGGGAAAAAAGTCCTGATAACGCAAATGGTGTTACTTTTGTAGGGATTCCCATAAAGGAGCCTTCCGGCATTGTATGTAGCTTTCCCTTTACCAGAATATACGATTTACCCGCTGTATTAGAAACGAGCTTATCCTTCAATCCTAATTCTTCAATTAAGCGAATCCCGCTCTTTTTTCTGACCAAGATCGAGTCTGGACCTTTTTCAATAACAAAGCCATCCTTTTTGAATGTTTGAATAACCCCACCAAGTCTATTACTTGATTCAATTAATTTCACATTAATGGATAAATCCTTCTCTTGTATTTCTTTATGCAAATAATACGCTGTTGCTAGTCCAGTAATTCCTCCACCGATTATCACAACCGTTTTTTTCTTCATGATCTATGCACCTGCTTTTAACAAGATTCTTTTATGTTTACTTTTTCACATATATAATCAATTTAAAAGAGAAAGACAGATCCCTCTCTTTTAAATGATTGTATAAGAAATTGATCAATAAATGGTGGAGTTTTGAAAATTGTAATAAAATGTTTGAAATTTAGATGTTAGTTTTTTTGTTCTAGCCCTTCTCGAACGCTTTCTCTTAGTGCTCGTTTTAAAAATTTCCCTACTGAGGTTTTCGGAATTTCTTTTAAAAATAAAATTTCATCTGGTAGCCACCACTTGGCAAATTGAGGAGCTAGAAAGTTAATCAAATCTTCCTTTGTTGTATTTCCTATATACGCTTCTTTTAAAACAACACAAGCAATCGGACGTTCCTGCCACTGTTCATCTGGTACTGCAACTACAGCTGCTTCAAAAACGGCTTCATGCGCCATTAGTGCATTTTCTAAATCAACCGAAGAAATCCACTCTCCACCACTTTTAATTAAATCTTTTGTCCGGTCCACAATTTTAACGAAACCTTCTTCATTTACAGTAACAACATCTCCCGTATACAGCCAACCATCACGAAATGCCTCTGAGGTACGTTCATCCTTATAATATTCCGAAGCAATCCAAGGTCCACGTAAAGTCAATTCTCCCATTTCCTTACCATCCCATGCTATTTCTCCATCCTTACCAAGCACCTTCATTTCTAGCCCAGGAACCAGAATGCCTTGCATCGCTTTTAGGTCTAATTTATCTTCAAACGAGAGCTGCTCTTGATAGCTTTTGAAGGTTGAAATGACAACAAGTGGACTTGTTTCAGTCATCCCATAAGCATGCATAAATGGTATTTTGTGCTTTTGCTCAAAAGATTGTATCATGCCTCGCGGTGCCGCAGACCCACCACAGAGTATAGAGCGGAGACTACTCATATCATACGAACCTTCATCAAGTTCTTTCAGCAACCCTAACCAAATGGTGGGAACTCCTGCGGTAATGGTTACTTTTTCTTGCTGTATAAGCTCGGCAATTAGTTTTGGAGTAAAGTATGGTCCAGGTAATACTAAGGTTGTACCAAACCAAACAGAGGCAAACGGTAATCCCCATGCGTTGACATGGAACATTGGAACTACAGGCAGAGCGATATCCTTCTCACTAACAGCTGCACTGTCAGCCATTCCAAGTGCCATACTATGTAAATAGATGCCACGATGCGAATAGATAACACCCTTTGGGTTTCCTGTTGTTGCTGAGGTATAACACATTCCAGCTGGTTCGTTTTCTTCGATGTCATCGGGATATTCATAGGAAGGGTTACTTTTTGCTAATAGTTGTTCATAATGATAGATTGGGGAAAGTGTTGTCACTGGGAGTTCATCCTCATCCGTCATAATAATAAAGGCCTTAACTGTTTGAAGGGAATCAGCACATTTTTCAATGAGAGGAAGAATATCAGAATCAATAAGTAAAACTTTATCCTCTGCGTGATTAATAATGTAAGAGATATGCTGAGGTGATAGTCTAATATTGATAGTATGCAGAACAGCACCACTGCAAGGTATCGCAAAATAGGCCTCTAAATGGCGATGATGGTTCCAAGCTAATGTCCCAACCTTGTCCCCCCTTTGTACCCCTAAATTTTGAAGAGCATCTGCTAGTCTTCGCGTACGTTCGGCTATTTCCTTATAAGTAAAGCGTTGTATTCCTTTGTGGGTTCTTGAGATAACCTGTTTTTTGGGAAAATATTTCTCTGCCCGTTTTATCATTTGCGTCATCGTCAATGGAGTATTCATCATATTCTTCTTCCCCCTTTGTAATTAATTCCTTACCCTTTTAAGTATAAATAATAGATAGCTTGTTTCATTGTATGAGTCGTAATGACTATTTCATTCTTAATAGGCTTATATTTTTTATAGCCCTATGTAGAAGCAAAATGATATTAATTTATTAAGGTTGTTTTCGCATTGATTTTGGAAAAAGAAAATTCACTTTTTCCTTGTTGCTTTTACGTACTTTACCTTAACCCGTATAAATTATTGGCTTCGTGGCTCTTTTCGTACCGTACTATACA
>DASQIV010000344.1:0-7230 GCA_035631415.1 Pseudoneobacillus sp.
ATATGCCTAACTTTTCTTTGCGTACGCGTCTAAAGATATTTTCAATAACTACAATACTATCATCTACTACACGGCCAACTGCTACCGCCATACCTCCCAAAGTCATAATATTTAATGAGATATCCAGCTGGAATAAGAAAATAGACGATACGAGCAATGAAAGGGGAATAGAGATAATCGCAATGATAGTAGCTCTAAAATTTCGTAAAAAGACTAGTACTGCCAAGGAGGCGAAAAGAGCACCTAATAAACCTTCTTTTATTAAAGTGTTGACTGATTTTTCAATACCTTGAGCTGAATCAAAACCTATTGCATAGTCTAACTGATCTTCATATTTTTTTAGGACACTTAAAACATTCCCGGCAACTTCGACTGTATTGGCATCCTGTTTTTTAGTTACCGCCATTGAAAGGGAATCTTGTAGGTTGTAACGTGTGATTTCAGGCTTAGAGGTCATTTCTTCTATAGTCGCAATTTGAGATAATTTGATTCTAGGGCTAGTTGGTATAAAGGTTGACTGTATGACTAAATTTTTCAAATCGTTAATGACATTCACTTTTTCTTGTACACGGATTGGGATTATGACATCATTTCCACTAATACTTCCGGCTGGGAAAGAGAATTGCTTTTGATTAATTTGGTCTTTAATTTGACTTAAGGATAGTCCATATTGGGATGCCTTTTCTTTATCGATACTTATTTGTAATAAGTTCTCTGTTAGGCCGCCAACTGAAATACTATTAATCCCTTGAATTTTGTTGAGATCAGGAATGACTTCGTTGTTTATAAGATTTTGTATGTTAGTTGAACCTTCTGAGAAAAGGGATATGTTAAAAATCGGAAAAGTTCCAAATGAAAACCGGTTAACATCAATCTGCACATTTTCAGGCAAGTCTGCTTCTTTTATTAAGGTATTTACATTTTCTTCGACAGAATCTAATTTAACATTAAATGGAAATTCTAGATTAATGATTGAAATGCTTTCATAAGAAGAACTTTGGAGTTTTTTAACGCCTTCAATCCCTTTAAATTTATTTTCAAGTTTACTAGTTATCTGTTCGTTTATATCTTTTGGTGATGCCCCAGGATAAATGACTTGAATGGATAATTGAGGAAACTCAATATTTGGTAATAATTCTACCTTGAGCTTTGAGAACGAATAAAGTCCTCCTAAAATCAATAAAAAAGTTATAATAAAAACAGCAAATACATTTCTTAAACTAAACTTAGTTAAAAAGCTCAATTAAATTCCCTCCAAACGTTTGATTATAACTACGCAAAAAAGAATGAATTACCGATTGATCCTAGAATCCTCAGTACTAAATACATCTTCAAGTGAATTTGTCACATGAATGGAATTCAACATTTTCCCAGCTGTATATTCGATTGCCCCAGGTCCACCCAAATAAAATTCTGTATTCTCAAAGTTTTTAGCGAAATGATCTAGGCTGTCTAATAAATAAGGATTCTTAATAAAAGGGAGAGTCGTTGTAGCAGAAAGGAGAACCTTAGTTGGTTTCAGTCTTTTTACAATTGCCTCGATAGAGCCTTGTGCAGGAGAAGAACCTATCAAATGTGTTTTCCACCCTTTTAACATTACTTTTAATAAAAGCAAATGAATTGGTATCTCATGATGTTCATCCGGAAGGCAAGCCCCTAAAATTAAAGAAGAATCCTCTTTCAATTGGAAATTGCGTCTGATTGGTACTAAAAAATCTCTTACCACTAGGCTTGACAACGCTTCTTGATATTCATCCCATTGACCTTTTTCCCAACGATGTCCTACTTCCGAAAGAAATGGAATAATAATGGCTTCTATTAATTTTTCAAGTCCAAAGTAATTAAAGGCCTGTTGTAAGATTAAATGAATACCTCGTTCATTGCAGTGTGTTCCCTCATGGAGCAAATCCAACACATATTGATTGATTACCTCAAAATTATAAGTTGGCTTAAATGGGTTATCTAACTTAATTAGTGATGAAGCTTCGTTGTTTATCATCATCGAGGCTTGCTTAATAGAGTATCCTTGTTCAGAAAGTGATTTAACAGTTAAAAGAATGTTAATATCCTCTTCATTATAAATTCGATATCCATTGTCTAATCTTTTCGGTTGAATAATTAGGTATCTTTCTTCCCATTTTCGAATTAGTTGTTTGGATAATCCAGTCATATCAGCTACTTGTTGGATGCTATAAGTTCGATCATTTGGAGGAGTGTTCATCCATTTCATCCTTTCAATATATAGGTTTAACAAATTATCCATATTTTTCTTATAATCAGTATACATAATAAATTAATGATTGTAAAACGTTTGTTTATAAAACTTTGTACAATCATTGCACAATAAATTACCTAGTTTATTCTCATCTTAATTTTGTTTACTAAAGATGAAATCTATCATATTCGGTTTTGATATGTGGAATACTTTTGGTAATCATGATTTGGTTTGCTTAATATAGGAGGGTTTTAATGAGGAAGAATCACTCTGTAAAAAATCGTCACGATATAGAAATAACAATGGAACAAATTAGTCCATTGAATCTAGTGTTAAGAAAAAAGAAGTTTGAGGAAATATGAATACAACACAAAAGGATGGGGGAAATGACACCCATCCTTTTATTTTTTATTAACCTGTTTTCCGCTTTTCTTTTGACTTTGACTTTTGCTGTTTCCTACTTGAAAATCCGAACCTAATTCAATATCATTTCTTCCTGCTTGCCTTGCAAGTTCTTGTGAGCTTTGGTTCTTATCCTGTCTTCCTTGTTTAGACATTATCATTCACCCCCTCTTTCTCCATGTACATTAGTATGGATGGAATAAAAAAACTTATTATAATCTATATTTTCAAATAACGTTCAAAAACGTTCAAAAGAATGATTGTTTTTGAAAGAATGTGATTGATTTTTGAAATCGGTTTCAGTATACTAAACCTATCATATCTCTGTTTGGAGGTTTTGAATTGTTAACAGAAGAGCGTCATCGTTTAATCCTACAGCTATTAAAAGAACGTAATGTTATTAAAATAAATGAAATAGTCGAACTAACAAATACATCTGAATCAACGATAAGACGTGATTTAACACAATTAGAAGAAGAAAAGTTTTTAAAACGAATTCATGGTGGAGCAGCAAGATTACAAGGGATGCTGCAAGAACCAAGTATGTCAGAGAAATCTTCCAAAAACATTCATGAAAAACGTAAAATCGCTGAATATGCTGCAAGATTAGTTGGCGAAGCTGATTGCATTTACTTAGATGCGGGATCAACCATAACGGAAATGATTGAATTCTTACCCAAAAAAGATATTGTCGTCGTGACAAATGGATTAATGCACCTAAACCTTTTGTTAGAAAAAGGAATTACCACTTATTTAATCGGCGGATATGCCAAGGCAAAAACTAATGCTGTTATTGGAAGAGGAGCATTATTATCACTAGAGCAATATCGGTTTGATAAGTGTTTTATAGGTGTAAATGGTATCCACTCCCAATTTGGTTATACAACACCTGACCCAGAAGAGGCGATGGTCAAGCAGAAGGCTATTTCAGTAGCTCGTGAAGTGTTTGTATTGGCAGATGACACAAAATTCTCTGAAATCGCATTTTCAAAAATTGCTGATTTACACGAGGCAACGATTATCACAACTGAATTAGATCATGAAACAGAACTTCAATATGCAAGCAAAACATCCATAAAGGTCGTGACATCATGATATACACACTAACCCTTAATCCTTCTGTTGATTATATTGTTGAATTACCAACTGTTCACTTAGGTGAATTAAATCGAACAATGAGTGAAGCCAAATTCCCAGGTGGTAAAGGAATCAATGTATCAAGAGTCCTTCAAAGAAACGATGTAAAAAGTAAAGCTTTAGGATTTACTGGTGGATTTACCGGAAAATACATTGAAGATTATCTTCAAAATGAAGAAATACAAACGGACTTTGTTCAAGTTGATGGAGATACACGAATTAATATAAAGTTAAAAACTGAGAATGAAACCGAAATAAATGCAAACGGTCCTAAAATAAGTGAAGCAAATATTTCTAAATTAATGAGAAAAATAGAGGCGCTTCAACCAAGGGACATTCTAGTTTTAGCAGGGAGTATACCATCAACGATGCCTGCGGATGTTTACGAGAAAATTGTGAAAATTTGTTACTGTAAACAAATAGAATTTATCGTAGATGCTGAAGAAAAACTTTTAAAAACAGTTTTACCATATAAACCATTTCTAATTAAACCTAATCACCATGAGTTAGGTGAATTCTTTGAAACTGAAATTTCAGATGTGAATAATGCTGCTTTTTATGCTCGTAAACTATTAGATTTAGGAGCAAAAAATGTGATCGTTTCCTTAGCAGAAAAAGGAGCGATATTTATTAATAATGAAATGGCTTTAGTGGCATCAGTTCCTAAAGGGGATGTAAAAAGCTCTGTTGGAGCGGGGGATTCTATGGTTGCTGGATTTTTAGCTGCTTACCAAAATTCAAAAAACTCGATAGAAGCATTTCGATATAGTGTTGCTTCAGGTTCGGCAACTGCATTCTCCATTGGGCTATGTACAAAAGAAAAAATCAATCAATTGGTAGAACAAATTAAGATTCATACCCTTCAAGGTTAAAGGAGAAAACAACTATGCAGATTACAAAATTATTAACAATAGATACGATTCTACTTTCAATGAATAGTACTCAAAAACAAGAGGCGATTGAAGAGCTTGTTTGTGTACTGGATTCTGCAGGTAAAATTACAGATAGAGCTGTATTTAAAGAAGCTATTTTAAAAAGAGAAGCACAAAGTACAACTGGTATAGGTGATGGAATTGCCATTCCACATGCTAAAACGGCAGTAGTGAAAGAGCCAGCCATAGTTTTTGGTAAATCTAAAGTTGGGGTTGAGTATGAAGCTTTAGATGGTCAGCTATCACATTTGTTTTTTATGATTGCTGCACCAGAGGGGGCCAATAACACTCATCTTGAAGCCCTTGCCAGATTATCTGGTTTATTAATGAAAGATGAGGTACGTGAAAAATTATTGAATGCCACTACTAAGAACGAGGTTATCGACATCTTCGATAGCTATGATCGCGAAGATGAAGAAGAATCGAATAAAAGTGTAGTTCCAGGCAAGAAGAAGATTGTTGCCGTAACAGCTTGTCCAACTGGAATCGCTCATACTTATATGGCGGCAGATTCTTTAAAAGCTAAAGCAGCAGAACTTGGAATTGATATTAAAGTTGAAACCAATGGTTCTGGTGGAGCAAAAAATATTCTTACTAATGAAGATATTGAAGAAGCAGTTGCGGTTATTGTCGCTGCAGACACTCGTGTTGAAATGGATCGTTTTAATGGAAAACACGTCATTCAAGTTCCTGTTGCTGATGGAATTCGCCGTCCTATCGAATTAATCGAAAAGGCATTAAAGCAAGATGCTCCTGTTTTCAGTGGGGAAAAGAGAGACGATGATTCTCAAGGACAGCAACAAAAGAAAGGTCTAGCAGGAATCTATAAACATTTAATGAATGGTGTTTCCAACATGCTTCCATTTGTCGTTGGTGGAGGAATATTAATAGCGTTATCCTTTATGTTTGGATTTAATGCTTTTAAGCCAGAGGATCCAAGCTACAATCCAATTGCTGAATCATTAATGACAATTGGAGGCGGAAACGCATTTGGATTAATTGTCCCAGTATTAGCTGGATTTATTGCTTTAAGTATTGCAGATCGTCCTGGATTTGCTCCTGGTATGGTTGGAGGTATGATGGCAGCTAGTGGTGGTGCTGGATTTTTAGGTGGAATTATTGCAGGTTTCTTAGCAGGTTATGTAGTAGTAGGGTTAAGAAAAGCTTTTTCTAGACTACCACAATCTCTTGAGGGAATTAAATCTATTTTATTATTTCCGTTATTCGGAATTCTTATCACTGGATTTATCATGCTCTATGGTGTAAATGGACCTGTTGGAGCGATAAATACCGGAATCACAAATTTATTAACAAATTTAGGTACTGGAAATGCTATTTTTCTAGGAATTGTCCTTGGATTAATGATGTCTTTTGATATGGGTGGACCGGTAAATAAAGCAGCATATGTGTTTGGAACAGGTCTTTTAGCAAATGGTGTATATGAACCAATGGCAGCTGTTATGGCAGCAGGTATGGTTCCTCCTCTTGCGATTGCTTTAGCAACAACCTTTTTTAAAAGTAAGTTTACAAAAGAAGATAAAGATGCAGGTAAAGCCAATTACATTATGGGCTTATCCTTTATTACGGAAGGTGCAATCCCGTTTGCAGCAGCAGACCCATTACGTGTAATTCCATCTATGATGATTGGATCAGCTGTTACAGGTGCTTTATCAATGATGTTTGAAATCGGTTTAAGAGCCCCTCATGGTGGATTCTTCGTAGTACCACTCGTAGAAGGTGGCGTATTACAATATATTATTGCCATTTTAGCTGGATCTATGATTTCAGCACTGCTACTAGGATTTCTTAAAAAACCAATAAAGTAAATTTTTAAAGAGAGTGACTAAGAGGTTGCTCTCTTTCTTTTTTGTTTTAACATATCCTTTCCCAATAACGAATACATTTAGATGGGTTACTTTTACTTGGAAGGGGGAGTACTGATGTCCAATTCATTTGAGAATATTGCTTTGTTTGAACATCGTTTTTGGCTGCAAATTTTAGGAGATCATGCTAGATTTATTAATGATTCATTAGCTGAAAGCGAAAAGGAATCACTTGAAACAGCCCAGTATTTTATTCAGGTATTTGATCAGCTTTTACAACATGCCGATCAAACGAATCCCATTGAACTTAGCCAAATTGCTGAAAAAGAAGTATTAAGATTAAAGCAATTCAAATTTAAATTGATTGAACGGTTACTTATAGGAAAAATAAAAATACATTTATCACCAACATTCATTAATCATATGGTTAATGAATTGGAAGAATATCAGCGTTTACTTAGCTATTTAAAAGAAGGCAAAGTACCACCTGTGTTCCATGAGCTTCATCATCACTTAATATGGCTGATTGATGCTGCTGGTCATGCAGGAGCCATTAATGATAATTTAGACCAGGTTGAGAAAAAGTTAAAGAAAACTACAGATGAATTTGTAAAAATCTTCGAGCATTTTTATTTGAAAGCTGTTGAAATGGCTGGTTACTTAAGAGCCAATTTGTCTTCCTTTCCTGCATTAAAAAGGTTTAATAAAGAAGTGTATTTAG
>DASQIV010000345.1:0-8669 GCA_035631415.1 Pseudoneobacillus sp.
ATCACCTCTTAATATTTATTATAACCTATAATTATTTTTTATTATATATTTATGTTTAGGAAAATACTTACTTGACGTTTGTTTTTTATGATAATACACTAACTTACATAAAGTAACTACTATTTTCATAAAAGGAGGTAACATGATGCAAGCTTTATTTTTGGCTCATGGTTCACCAATGAATGCGATCGAAGATAAAGAATATACAAGATTCTTAAAGGATTACGGAAAAACACTGCAACCAAAGGCGATTGTTATCTTTACTGCACATTGGGAAAGTGAAGTTCTCACCATTTCCTCTTCTGATCAAACTTATGAAACCATTTATGACTTTTATGGATTTCCAGATGAACTCTATGAAATGAAATATCCTGCAAAAGGCTCTGCAAAATTGGCGCAAATAATAGAAGAAAGGCTTGTAAATCAAGGTATTTCTGTTAAAAAAGATACAACAAGAGGTCTTGATCATGGATCATGGACTTTATTACATCGATTATTTCCAAAAGCGGATGTTCCTGTCATTCAAATTTCTGTTAATCCGTTTTTACACCCTGAAAAACAATATGAAATTGGTAAAGCACTTCGGGGACTTGGAAAAGAGGATGTTTTAGTGATTGGAAGTGGTGTTACTGTTCATAATTTGAGAATCATTAAATGGGGACAGACAACACCAGAATCATGGGCAGTTGAGTTTGATGATTGGTTAATTGATAAGCTTAAAGAAGCCGATCTTCCTTCACTATTTGAATATGAAAAATTAGCACCTCATGCAAAGACTGCTGTCCCAAGACCAGAACATTTTGTTCCCCTATATATTGCGATGGGAACTGCAGACTCGCTTTCGAATACTAAAGTCATATTTCGCAATTACGAATATGGGACACTAAGTAATCTTTGTTTTCAATTCTAGATATAAAAAGGTTGCCCTTATCAAAAAGGCAACCTTTTTTAGTTTATTTTAATACATTAAAATATCTAGCTTCTGGATGTGAAAACACCATTGCCGTGACAGATGCTTCTGGTTCCATCATAAACCCGTCCGTTAAGTTAATACCAATGTCTTCAGGATGAAGGAGATCAAAAAGCTTTGTTTGATCTTCTAAATCGGGGCAGGCAGGATAGCCAAATGAGAAGCGTTGCCCTTGATAACGAGTGGCAAAACGATCCTGCATCGTCAAATCAATTGGGTCTGGGAATCCCCACCGATCACGTATTTGTCGATGAATCAGCTCCGCAAATCCTTCAGCCGTTTCTAAGGCCAAGGCAGATAGGGCATGACTTTCAAGGAAACGTCCTTTATGCTTCAATTCTTCTGCTTTTTCTCGAATTCCTCTGCCAGCTGTTACAGCGAAAAATCCAACATAATCCATGGTTCCACTGTCGACCTTTCTAATAAAATCAGCCAGACATAAATGTGGGGCTGATTCCTGACGAGGGAAATCAAATTCAGTCATGATTTCAGTTTGGTTATCAGGATTATAGATAAGAATTTTATTCCCATCTGCTTGTGCTGGGAAAAATTGATAGACAGCAGCGGGTGTAATCCAGTTCTTTTCTCTTGCTTCGACTAATAATTTGTCAATCAGCTCTTTTACCTGTATAGCCTTTTTGTCCTTCTCAGCTAGAAGTTTGGCGATTTTCCCTTTGACACCAAGATGATGGCCTAGCAACATTTGCATATTAATATATGGCTCGATATGTGTAAGTGTATAAGATTTCAATAAATGCTTTTTTGTGTCCTTTGGGACAGATACTGCTGCTTCGGAAATGATAGATGGTCTTGTTTTTACCATTGTGGCAACAGAAGCTGTTGAATTCTGTGAATAATCAGAGCTGCTAAATTCATTAGTAGCCTTTTCATGTTTACTTTCCAAAAGCTTTTCATATTCTTCTGGAGATTGGACTTGACCAGCTAATGATAAGCCTGTCATTGCATCTTTTGCGTAAAGGACTAAACCATCATATTCTTTTGCAATTTTTGTTTCTGTAAACTTTCTTGAAAGTGCAGCACCACCCACCAAAATCGGTAGGGAGATTCCTGCTTGTTTCATATCCTGTGCTGTGAGTACCATCTGCTGTGCTGATTTTACTAACAAACCAGATAAACCAACCATATCAGGTTTCTCTTCTTTAATGACTTTTACTAGTTCAGCCGGAGAAACCTTAATTCCTAAATCAACTACCTGGTAGCCGTTATTACTAAATATGATGTCGACTAAATTTTTGCCAATATCATGTACATCGCCTTTAACGGTTGCCAAAACAACTTTTCCTTTCGTTGAAGTCGAAGTTCCTTTTTCCATATAAGGTTCAAGGAAGCTTACGGCCGCTTTCATGACTTCTGCACTTTGAAGGACTTCAGCTACGATTAGTTGGTTATCGTTAAATAGTCTACCGACTTCCTTCATACCTAACATAAGTGGTCCATTTATAATATCAAGTGGAGTTTCATAGGTTTCAAGAGCTAATGTTAAATCAGCTATTAATCCTTCTTTTGTTCCTTCTATCACATAGCTACCTAAACGTTCCTCTAATGTCATATTAGTTACAACTTTGTTAGTCTCTTTCTTTTTATCTCGATAAAAATCAGTAAATATGGAAAGAGATTGTTCTGTCGTGTCAAATAAAAGCCTTTCAGCCATATCCACTTCCTTTTTCGAAATAGAGGCGAAACGTTCTAGCTTTTCAGTATTTACGATAGCATAGTCTAAGCCAGCCTGAGTGCAATGATATAAGAAAATAGAGTTTAATACCTCACGCCCAACTGGTGGGAGTCCAAAGGAAACATTACTGATTCCTAGAATGGTCTGTGTTTCAGGAAAACGTTCCTTTATAGCACGAATTCCTTCAACTGTAGCTTTTGCTGAACCGATATATTGTTCATCACCTGTACCAACAGGAAAAACAAGCGGATCAAAAATAATATCCTGGGGTTTTAAATGATATTTATGAACTAATAAGTTATATGAACGAGTCGCAATCTCAAGCTTTCGTTCAACCGTTACACCCATACCTTCTTCATCAATGGTACCAACAACAACTGCAGCACCATAGCGGTGAACTAATGGAAGAATAGCTTCAAACCGCTCTTCACCATCTTCAAGATTAATAGAATTAATAATGGATTTCCCTTGTGAATAGGTTAAGGCTTTTTCGATTACTTTTTCATCAGTGGAATCAATGACCAGTGGAACTTTGACCTTTTTTACCGCTTCCTTAAGGAAGTTTTCCATATCGACTAGTTCTTCTCTATCAGGGTCAGCGAGACAAATATCAATGACATGCGCACCACCCTTGACTTGTGCACGTGCAATTTCAGCCGCCTCTTCAAACTTTCCTTCTGATATTAATCTCTTAAATTTTCTTGAGCCAATAACATTGGTTCGCTCACCGACCATAATCGGACGTAAAGTCGGATCATCGTAAACAAATGGTTCAATTCCAGATACCATATGAACAGAAGATGATTTCACTGTGCGAGGCTTATAGTGTTGAATTTCATTAGCAATAGCGCTAATGTGTTCGGGGGTAGTTCCACAACAACCACCAACAATATTTAGCCATCCTTGTTTAGCAAAGCCAGCTAACTTTTTTGATAAAATTTCAGGAGTTTCATGATAATGCCCTTCTTCATCAGGCAAGCCAGCATTTGGGTAACAGCTCACGGCTGTCGTAGCCATATTAGAAAGAGAGCGAATATGGTCCTGCATAAATTCAGGACCTGTCGCACAATTTAGTCCAACTGCAACAGGTTTCATATGCTCCACAGAGATATAAAAGGCTTCAATCGACTGACCAGCAAGGGTGGTTCCCATCGGGTCAATTGTACCTGAGACCATGATGGGTAAGACTTTACCCGTTTTTTCAAATGCTTTTTGAATACCGGTGTAAGCCGATTTAACATTCAGTAAATCTTGACTTGTTTCAACAAGGAGTAAATCTACGCCACCATCAATAAGACCAATTGCTTGCTCTTCATAAGTTTTTGAAAGGGCTTCAAACGTTGTCCCCCCGGTCACACTTAGTGATTTTGTAGTAGGACCCATCGACCCTGCCACATATCTAGGCCATTCTGGAGTAGAAAATCTTTGTGCAGCTCTTACTGCAATTTGGGCAGCTATTTTATTGATTTCGTAAGCTTTATGCCCCAACTTATATTCATCTAAAACAAGGCTAGTAGCACCAAATGTATTCGTTTCAATAATGTCTGCCCCTGCTTTTAAATATTCTTCGTGAATGTTCTCAATGACCTGTGGGGCTGTTAAATTTAAGTTTTCATTACAGCCTTCATAGTCTTCACCACCAAAATCTTCTGCAGTGAGATCTGCTCTTTGAAGCATAGTTCCCATTGCGCCATCCATGATGAGTATTTTTTTCTCTAACTGTTTAGTGAATGATGCTTTGGACATGGTTGTTCCTCCTCATTGCATTTGCACGTTCACGAGCGTATTTAGCCAATTCAACTGTCAACTCATAACGAAGAAATGGAGTAATCAAATATATACCATTAAAGAGTTCCAGTGCTGCATCGATTAATGATTTAGCAATTTGTTGTCCCTCTATACTTGCTTGGCTAGGGTGATCTTTATAGATAGCCATTCGATTTCGGATAGCATCAGAAATTTTAATACCAGGAACCTCATTGTGAAGAAATTCAGTGTTTTTGCTACTAGTGAGCGGCATAATGCCAATATATATTGGGGCATTTAAATGCCTGGTAGATTCATAGATTTCAATTAATTTCTCTTCAGAAAAAACAGGCTGGGAAATAAAATAGTCTGCTCCATAGTGAATTTTCTTTTCCAACCGTTTAACAGCTTTATCGATTGAGCGGACATTCGGGTTAAATGCAGCTGCAATACTAAAGGCTGTTTTTTGACCAAGGTCTTTGCCTGAAAAAGAGAGTCCATTATTAAGCTGTTTGATCATTTGAATCAGTTCAAATGATGACATATCATAAACAGAAGATGCGCCTGGGAAGTCACCAACCCTTGCAGGATCCCCGGTTATTGCAAGAATATCATGCATGCCTAATATATGAAGTCCCATTAAATGAGACTGTAGGCCGATAATATTACGGTCTCGACAGGCAATATGAATAAGGGAGCGGATGTCTAGCTGAGTTTTGGCAAGATAGCCTAAAGATTCATTTGAAATTCTTGGGGAAGCTAGTGAATTATCTGCTAATGTCAAAGCATCAATTCCGGCTTCTTTTAATACTCTTGCTCCATCAAAGAATTTTTTAGTATCCAGTTTTCGAGGAGGATCCAATTCTACTATAACGGATGACCTCTCCCTTACGATCTCCTGAAGCGGTGGATATTCACGCTTTGCTTCGGTTGGTGATATCACCAGTTTCTTTTCTCTTATTTTTACTTGTTTTTCTGCTACTGGTTTCACATTTTTTAGTTCTGTAGCAAATGCCCGGATATGGTCTGGTGTTGTTCCGCAACAACCTCCAAGTAACCTGACTCCTTGATCACGAAACGATTTGGCGGATTTACGAAAATAATCTGAATCACTATCGTAATGAAATTTTCCATCAATATAGGTGGGAAGACTCGCATTTGGATAGGCTGAAAGATAGGAATGGATGGGAATTGGAACCTCTTCAAGTGTTGTGAGCATATGATGAGGACCTAATCGGCAGTTAAGTCCAATTACATCTGCACCTAATGATTCTAATCTTTTGAAGGCTTCATTAATCGGTGTTCGATCTTGCAAATATCCAGGCTCTTGCAGAGAAACTTGTGCAATGATGGGTAACTCAGTTTCTCTTCTTGCAATCGTTAAAACGGTATCTAACTCTTCAAAATCATAATAGGTTTCGAGTAATATTCCATCGACCCCTTCAAGCAATAGACAATATAATTGCTCTCGAAAGCTTCTTTTAATTTCCTCAAGCACAATGGATTGAGGCTTTATTCCTCGATTTCCACCAATCGTTCCAAGTATGTAGGTATCTGGATTTGCTGCTTTTTTTGCAATCCGAACAGCAGCACTATTGATTTCCTTTACAGAGTCCTCTAATCCATAGCGTTGCAGCTTGAGATAATTCGCAGCGTACGTATTGGTTTGAATAACATCGGCACCAGCTTCAATATAAGCTTGATGAATGCTTTTAATTTGATTAGGTTGTGATAAGTTTAATTCTTCAAAGCACATGTCAGATCCGTAAGAGTATAACAGAGTCCCCATGGCACCATCTGCAATTAAAATTTGTTTTTCTAATTTCTCTAGAAAGGTCATATTCTTTCTCCTTATTTTTAAAAAATAAGGCTGTGTTAAACTTGTCTGTTGATTTCCGCTCCAGTCGCTTCGCTTTCCGTGGGCGTTTCGGCGAGCCTCCTCGGCGCTTGCGCCTTTGGGGTAAAATGATCCCTCATATGGATCATTTTACCTAGGTCTCCCCTGAAACGTACTCCCACAGGAGTCTTCGCACCTTCCGCTCCAATCAACAGGGGATAAAAATCAACAATGTACTTAACACAGCCAAAAAATAAAAAAAGCCCTCTATAAGAAGAAGACTTTGAATGGAAAGAATCTGAGTCATTCTTCTTATCTTTCAAGTTCTCCAACTTGAAGGATTTAGCACCTTTTCAATGAGTGAAAACATTGAAGGTTGCTGAGGCGTCATAGGGCCATTCCCTCGACCTCTCTTGATAAGAGTGGTAATTATTAGATTATTTTTAAAATTTACTACTTTAAAGCAAGTATGTCAATTCTTTTTTTACACAAATCAGTTATCTTACGTGTTTTTCCACTAATGTTTCTTTTTGTGGTTCCTTCCGGCTATGGAGGAGATAATAAACCATTATTCCAACCAATACATAAATAGAACCGTTGATATAAAAAGAACGGAAGCCAACCCCTGCTACTACCATTCCCACGATAAACGAACCAAAGCCAATTCCTGTATCGAAGATCGATAAAAAGGTTGCAGTGGCAGTCGCTCTTTTATTTGGTGCGGCTTTTTGGATGGCAATGGTTTGTAAACTTGGGAAAATAGTACCCCAACCTATCCCAATAAATGCCGCTGATAGTAGAAATCCTAATGCAGAATGAGTGCTACCTAAAATGAACAATCCAACAGCAAATAGAACAATAGATGGGAAAATAATGACATTCGGACCATATTGATCAAACCATTTTCCAGTAAAAGGTCTTGATGCCAATAGAATGGCTGCATAGACAACGAAAAATAAACTAGATACTTCAATTAGACCAATCTCTTTGGCATAAACGGACACGAATGAGAGAACGGAAGAATAAACAATCGCAAAAAATGCACCTACTACCGAAATGGGTATGGCTGAGGTCTCGAAGAAGTTTTGTAATTGGAAAGAGATATGAATGTTTTTCTTCTGTTCTTTTTCAGGAATACGAATAATCAGACCGGCAATAAGGGAAAAGAGTGCACATACAGCACTAATGGTGAATAATATCGATGAATCCCACATTTGAATGGCTGTTAATCCAATAAATGGCCCCATTACCATAGCGAGGTTAGAGGACATGATAAAATATCCCATTCCTTCGCCTCTTCGAGAATCGGGGATAATATTTGCAACAAGTCCACCTGCAGCTGTTGTCGCCATTCCAAATCCAATCCCATGTAAAAAGCGTACCATAAATAAAATAGTTAATGTTTTTGCAAAGAAATATATAATAGAA
The DNA here is from genome assembly GCA_035631415.1 of Pseudoneobacillus sp. GTDB lineage: Bacteria > Bacillota > Bacilli > Bacillales > Cytobacillaceae > Pseudoneobacillus. The sequence goes on from DASQIV010000345.1 coordinate 7,675, forward strand.
GCTATTAAAAAAATGATAAGGGAAGAGATCAATATTTTTCGGATACCTATTTTTTCAATACCATATCCTGCAATTGGTCTAATTAAAATGGCTGAAATTAAAAAAACAGTTGTAATCAAACCTGCTTCTGTTTTACTGCTATCGAATTGTTGAATGACCAATACTGGCAAGCTTACTAATAAAAAATAAAAGGTCATAAATAAGAAGAAATTACTTAAGGAAATGCTAATAAAATCTTTTGTCCATAGTCTAGGATGATGTTGATTCATGTATTTAATCTCCTGTCTTAGATAGTTTTTGGAACCATCCGTTAAGTAGTTTAGATAGTTCTTGTTGGGATGGTTCTGGAAGAACAGCTAATAAAGATTGATGTAAATGTGTAATTGCCTGTTCCCATTGTGGGTAGTTCGTTAAGGCTATATCCGTTAACTGAATATGCTTTTCCCGTTTGTCTTCGCCTTGAACTTGCTTGACGTAACCTTGTTTAACAAGTCTTTGGATCGTGCGAGTCATCGGTGGTGCTTCTACCGATAAATATTGACATAGCTCTTTTTGGGTAAGAGAACCTTTTGTCTTTAAAACATAAATAACAGTCCATTGAGCACTATAAAGACCAAAAGGCTTTAATTCTTCGTTCATTCTGTTGGTTAATTGCCGAGATAATTGATTTAACGTATGGAAAAGTTCATGGTTAACGATCAAAGTAATCACTCCGAATAATTAGTTACCTGGGTGACTAATCACTTCAAGTAATTAGTTACCTAGGTAACTATATCACATTGATTTTTCTTTAGCAATTTAGATTATAGCTTTAGTCGAGTTGTATAAGAGGACTTTTATGTGTACATATACTATAATCAAAAGTTGAATTCAGGTTAGAAAGTGGTGTTTCAACAATGAATAAGTGGTTTTCTACTATTACGATGTTTTCTGCTGTTCAATGGCTCTTTTTTATTTTTGCAAATACCGTTGTTGTTCCAATTTCAATAGCAACC
>DASQIV010000346.1:0-6227 GCA_035631415.1 Pseudoneobacillus sp.
AGAGATTTTCCTAATTTATGATAAAATAAGAAAAATGAATATAGAATAATTTTGTTTTTGAACACAGGAGGATATATGACTAAAAAAATATCTATTGCGATTGATGGTCCTGCAGCTGCTGGGAAAAGTACGGTTGCAAAAATTGTCGCTGAAAAGTTCTCATATATATATATCGATACAGGTGCGATGTATCGTGCAATTACCTATAAGGCGCAGCTAAAGGATATTGACCTTGAAGACGAGGTTGCTCTTAATGGAATACTTCAAGACACAACTATTGACTTACTACCTGGAGAAAATGGACAAGTAGTTTTGTTAGATGGGGTGAATGTATCTGAGGAGATTAGATCTTCAAAGGTAACAAATTCTGTTTCCGTTGTTGCTAAACATAAAAAAATACGTGAAGAAATGGTAAAAAGACAACAAGAATTTGCCGCTCATGGCGGAGTTGTAATGGATGGCAGAGATATCGGTACATATGTTTTACCAAATGCTGAAGTAAAAGTATTTCTACTTGCAAGTGTAGAAGAAAGAGCGCAGCGACGTCACCTAGAAAATACTCAAAAAGGTTATCCTTCGGACCTTGATAAATTAAAAGAAGAAATTGCCCTTCGGGATAAAATCGATTCAGAGAGAGAGGTTGCTCCTCTACGTAAGGCCGAGGATGCCATTGAAATTGATACAACCTCATTATCAATTAGTGATGTTGTTGATAAAATAGTAAACCTTGCAATGGAGAGGATTGAAACACTATGACAATCTACTCATTTGTTAGGTCTCTTGTAGGTGGGATTTTAAAACCCACCTATCGAATTAAGACATATGGACTAGAGAATATTCCAGAAGAAGGTGGAGTATTATTATGTACAAACCATATACATAATTTTGATCCACCGGTTGTTGGTATCACTGCTACAAGACCTGTTCATTTTATGGCTAAGGAAGAATTATTTTCTGTTCCCTTATTAGGGAAAGTTGTCCCTCATTTAAATGCTTTCCCTGTCAAAAGAGGTATGAGTGATAGAGAAGCATTAAGAAAAGGATTAAATATTTTAAAAGAAGGAAAAGTATTAGGTCTTTTTCCTGAAGGAACAAGAAGTAAAAATGGGGAATTAGGTAAAGGATTAGCGGGTGCAGGATTTTTTGCTTTACGTACCGACGCGAAAGTAGTTCCTTGTGCTATTATTGGCCCATATAAAACATTTCAAACATTAAAAGTTGTTTATGGTAAACCGGTTCCGATGGAGGAATTAAGAAGTTCTAAAGCATCGACTGAAGAGGTTACAGAGGTAATCATGGATGCCATTAGAAAACTTATAGAAGAGAACAAAAAATAAACTCAATTGCTTGACAAACTCTCTCGTTTGTAAGAAGTTAATAAAAAGAAGTTTTTTCAAAATTCTTATTTTAAGTAACACTATCTATAGATATATAAGTAAATGTATGCATTGGATAAGGAGGAATACATATGACAGAGGAATTAAATCAAGTGCAAGTAAGAGATTTTCAAGTTGGGGACAAAGTAAATGGTAAAGTGACTAAGGTAGAAGAAAAACAAGTCCTTGTAGGTATTGAAGATAGTAAATTGGACGGAATTGTTCCAATAAGTGAACTATCTAGTTTGCATGTTGAGAAGGCTTCAGACGTTGTAGCTGAAGGTGATGAACTTGACTTAGAGGTAATAAAGGTAGAAGAGGATGCATTAGTTTTATCTAAAAGAAAAGTCGATGCTGAAAAAGCATGGGATGAATTAGCAAAGAAATTTGAAACAGGTGAAATTTTTGAAGCGCAAGTTAAAGAAGTAGTAAAAGGTGGATTAGTTGTCGACCTTGGTGTTAGAGGGTTTGTCCCAGCTTCTTTAGTTGAATCTCACTTTGTTGAAGATTTCTCTGAATATTTGGATCTAACATTAACCTTTAAAATTGTTGAGCTCGATAAAGAAAAAAATCGCTTAATCTTATCGCATCGTGCAGTGGTTGAACAGGAAAAAGGAAAGCAAAAACAGGTCTTACTAGAGAAGATTCAGCCAGGAAAAATCCTAGAAGGTACGATCCAGAGGATTACAGATTTTGGCGCATTTGTTGATATTGGCGGAATTGATGGTTTAGTTCATATATCACAACTATCACATCAACATGTTGATAAGCCTACTGACGTAGTTGCAGAAGGTCAAAAGGTGACTGTAAAGGTTTTAAGTGTTGACAGAGATAATGAAAGAATTTCACTTTCGATTAAAGAAACGCAACCAGGACCTTGGTCTAATATAAATGAGAAGGCATCAAAAGGTAGTGTGTTAGAAGGGACTGTAAGAAGACTTGTTTCTTATGGTGCGTTTGTGGAGGTTTTACCTGGTGTGGAAGGATTAGTACACATTTCGCAAATATCACACAAACACATTGCTACTCCGTTTGAAGTATTAAAAGAAGGACAACAAGTAAAAGTTAAAGTTTTAGAAGTAAACGAAAATGATCAAAGGATATCTTTAAGCATTAAAGAGCTTGAAGAGAATCCTGAAGAAGAATATTTAAAGTACGAGCTCCCAGAAGAACCAAAAGGCTTTCAGCTTGGTGAGTTATTCGGAGATAAATTAAAAAACTTTAAAAGTTAAATGGTGATATGATGACCAGAGCTAAAAGAAAATGGGAACACATCCAGTATGCATTATTAGAATCTGACCAGAACTTCTCCCATGGGTTTAGTGATATTCATTTTGTTCATCAAAGTCTTCCTGATTTGGCATTAGAAGATGTTCGATTAGAACACTTTATCGGCGAACTTACTTTAAGTTCGCCAATTTTTATAAATGCCATGACCGGAGGTGGAGGAGAGCGTACGACTGATATTAATAAGCAGCTGTCCATATTAGCAAAAGAAACAGGAATGGCAATGGCAGTAGGCTCTCAAATGTCGGCTATTAAGGATATAACTGAAAGAAGGAGCTATCAAATAGTTCGTCAAGAAAATCCTTCAGGTATTATTTTTGCCAATCTGGGAAGTGAAGCAACGATTGAGCAAGCAAAAATGGCAGTTGATATGATTGAGGCAAACGCACTACAGATTCATCTGAATGTTGTTCAAGAAATTACTATGCCTGAAGGGGATAGGGATTTCAAGGGAGCTTTAAAGAGAATAGAGAACCTTATTAATCATAGCGAGGTTCCTATTATTGTAAAAGAAGTAGGTTTTGGTATGTCAAAAGAAACCGTTGAACAATTGTATTCAGTCGGAGTAACTGCGGTCGATGTAGGTGGGTTTGGTGGTACGAACTTTGCTTCCATAGAAAATGCTAGGCGGAGTGAAGCATTACCATTCTTTAATGACTGGGGTATTCCAACACCAATCTCTATTGTAGAAGCAAAAACAATTCATTCCACTTTTCCAATTATTTCTTCTGGCGGAATAAAGTCGAGTTTAGATGTTTTAAAATCGATTGCTTTAGGGGCTGATGCTGTCGGAATGGCCGGCTTTTTTCTGAAGAATATAATAGACAAAGGATTGGAAGAAACTTTATCCATAACCAAAAGACTGCACGAGGAATTACGCTATATGATGCTTGCACTTGGTGCAAAGAATATTGTTGATTTACAGGCTGTTCCCCTTGTTATTTCTGGCTATACCCATCATTGGCTAAACGAACGTGGCATAGATACGAAAAAATACAGTATCAATAGACGTTAAAAAAGCTCTCTATTTCAGAGAGCTTCAGACTGTAGACAAACTCAAAGTATTTTGAGTTTGCCTGCAGTCTTTTTTCTTATAAAATGAAAATAGAACTAGGGAAGTTGATTTCCGCTCCGGTCGAACGCTTTCCGCGGGGTGTGACTTGAGCCTCCTCAGTCGCTTTGCTCCCTGCGGGGGTCACAAGATTCACACTATTTCCCGCAGGAGTCGTCGTCCTCCGCTCCAATCAACGGTGTTCCTAAATAATTTGAGGTGATTAAAGATGATGACCAAAAATTAAACCAATGAACGTGAACAATTCGAAATGCTGACAATTGAACAACTTGTTCCAATTGATCATTTAGTTCGTAAATTAGATGCTGCAATTGATTTTTCCTTCATCTATCCATTAGTCGAACACTTCTATTCCAGTGTGGGACGTCCTAGTATTGATCCAGTTGTCCTATTTAAAATGGCGTTTATTCAATATGTATTTGACATTCGCTCCATGCGTCAAACGATAAAAGAAATCGAAACGAATAATGCGTATCGTTGGTTTTTAGGATTCGGCTTTCATACAGAAGTTCCTCACTTTTCAACCTTCGGTAAAAATTATGAGCGTCGGTATCATGACTCGGATATTTTTGAACAAATTTTCTATCGTATTTTACAAGAAATTACGGATAAAGACCTTCTACATGCAGAGCATATTTTCATTGATTCAACCCATGTCAAAGTGAGTGCGAATAAACGGAAATTCAATAAGAAAGTCGTTCAAAAAGAAGCCCGTGCGTATGAAGAAAAGCTTCAGTTAGAACTGAATTTAGATCGAGAAGATCAAGGAAAAAAGCCTTTTCCGCCCCAAAAGTTTGAAAAGGAAGAAATGAAAGAAATCAAGGAAAGTACAACCAATCCAGAAAGTGGCTATTATGTAAAAGATGAAAGAACCAAACAGTTTGCGTATTCATTTCATGCAGCCACGGATGAAAAAGGATTTGTGTTAAGTACAATCGTGACTCCGGGAAATGTACATGATAGTCAGTTGTTACAGTCACTTGTTGAGAAAGTGATTGAAAAAGTAAAGAAGCTCCTTTGCTGTCGCAGCCGATGCAGCTTATAAAACACCGGCGATCACAAATTATTTATTAGAGAATCAGATGTTACCTGTCCTTCCTTACACACGTCCAAAAACAAAAGATGGTTTCTTCCGAAAAAATGATTATGTATACGATGAATATTACAATTGCTACCTTTGCCCACAAGGGCAAGTATTAAAATACACAACTACTACAAAGGAAGGATACCGCCAGTATAAATCGGATCCAGCGATTTGTTCAGCTTGTCCATTTCTTTCACAATGTACAGAGAGTAAAAATCATCAAAAGCTCATTCAGCGTCATCTTTGGGAAGCCTTCTTGGAAGAGGCAGAACATTTACGTCACTCCTATGAGATCAAACAAATATACTCAAAACGCAAGGAAACGATCGAACGTGTCTTTGCGGATGCCAAAGAAAAGCATGGTATGCGATGGACAACCCTACGAGGTCTTAAAAAATTGTCCATACAAGCGATGCTTACGTTTGCTGCCATGAATTTAAAAAAACTGGCAACTTGGACATGGCAAGTTGCTTGAGGATAACTCAAAAACAATATGAACAAGTTTTTGAGTTGATTATTTTAAGAACACGGTTGATTGGAGCGGAAGGCGCTTGACTCCTGGGGGAGTAGCGTTTCAGGCGAGACCCCTCAGGAGCTAGCGACGAAGAGGCTCGGTGAACGCCCCCCGGAAAGCAAGCGCATGGAGCGGAAATCAACCCTTTTTCACCTTACAATCCTATTAAAAATGACAAAAGGTAGCGAGAAAGAGAACTCTCACTACCTTTTGTCGACAATCTGAAGCTCTCTATTTCAGAGAGCTTTTTTTTGTAAAAAATTAAAGTTAAACGATTAATTGTTAATCGAAATTAAGCAAAGGAATAATAAAAAAACAATTTTTCCCTCAAGATAGGAATAAAAGGCTTTATATTCTTTCTTTTCCTTTTAACTATATTTTCCGTCATTTAATGAACGTGCTTCCTCAGGGCTTTGTAGTTTTGTAGCTCCATCGTAATGTAGAGCCTGATCGCGGTCAGATTCTACTCTACCACTATTCTTTAGTTTCTTTTGCTGTCGATCTTTTCCCACCGTAACACCTCCCTACTTATAAGATGATTTATTCTAGATAAATTATTCAATATAGGATTAAATTTCATAGCCTATTCCCATAATGGAAATGATAGGAGTGATGTAATGGAAGGCCTATATTTTTATGCTATTTCATGGACTATTTGGATTGTAAGCACTTTTTTTCTTAATAAACGACTTCAAAGTAGATTTACTTTCGCTTTATTACCTTTAATACTTATCATTCTCTCGCCATATACCTTTAATGCACAGGATTTTACAGTTAGTTATGTTTCGGTTTTCATGGTTATGATTTGTTTATACCGAGTATTGTTATTGAATTTGAAAGGGAAATGTTATTTTTTTATTACTTCATTAATTATTTCTATAGGATATGTGACTT
>DASQIV010000347.1:0-3615 GCA_035631415.1 Pseudoneobacillus sp.
ATTCAATATAGATATAATGAGTATTAGGAGGGTTTCTAACGTGATAATGGTAGAAAAAATAGATGTAGAAGGGATCCCGTCTTTACATATTGCGGACGATCAAATAGCATCTCAAAAATTGCCTTTTGTCATATTTATACATGGATTTACTAGCGCTAAAGAAAATAATCTTCATTATGCTTATTTATTAGCTGAAAAAGGAATACGGGTGCTGTTACCAGAAGCGCTTTTTCATGGTGAAAGGCATGGAAATATACATGCAAGTGAATTACCCTTTCATTTCTGGGATATTGTTATAAACACCATTGAAGAATTGTCAGTAATAAAGGAATTCTTTGAAAAAAGAAATTTAATAGATGTTCGGAGAATTGGGCTTGCTGGTACTTCAATGGGGGGGATTGTTACTTTAGGAGCTTTAACTAAATACGATTGGATTCAATCAGCAGTAAGTTTAATGGGACTACCTTCATATAATCTATATGCCCGATATCAAATAGAAGAAATGGAAAAGAGTGGAATAGACCTTCCCGTTTCAGAGGATGAAAAACATGCTCTTCTGGAAAAACTAAAACAATATGATTTGTCTTTGCAGCCAGAAAAACTGATGAACAGACCATTGTTATTTTGGCACGGGAAATTAGACCAAGTTGTTCCATTTAGTTATTCATATCAATTTTATGAAAAAATAAAAAATGAAAATAAGCAGATACAATTTATTAGCGACCAAAAAGCAGGGCATCAAGTTAGTCGTAATGGGCTGCTAAGTACTATAAAATGGTTTGAAACACACCTGAAATGATATCATATGGTTAACCCTCTTTTAAAAAAATATAAAAAATGGTGTTAATAGCAAATCAAGGAGGAAGATAAAATGGATGAGCAGTTAAAAGAAAATATAATGGGTGCCTTAGAACTTGTCATCGATCCAGAATTAGGGGTAGATATTGTAAACCTTGGGTTAGTATATGATGTTGAAATGGACGAGTCTGGAAATACAAAAGTGACAATGACGCTCACTACAATGGGTTGTCCGTTGGCTGGAACAATAGTGGATCAAGTAAAAAGAGCCCTAGTCGATATTCCGGAAGTAAATGAAGTAGATGTGATTTTTGTCTTTAACCCACCTTGGTCCAAAGATCGAATGACAAGATATGCAAAAATTGCACTTGGAATTCGATAGACCATTAGCTCGGGTAGGCCAATTTTTAGATTTAGCGACTCAATATGAAGTGTGACTATTTCAGAATGAAGGAACTGCTCTCAAAAGAGAGTGGTTTTTTTGTATTCACAAAAACGTCATAGTTTTTTTGAAATAAAAGGTGAGTGTGAGGAACCTCACTTTGCTCCTCTAGTTTCTGCAATATAATACATCTATAAAAGGTGGTTTTATTAGAAACCTCTTTGTATAGGAGGGGCTAGAATATGTTTAGCAGAGACTTTAATAAAGATCCATTTATTGTCATTTGGGAATTAACTAGAGCTTGTCAGTTAAAATGTTTGCACTGTAGAGCAGAGGCGCAATATCGCCGCGACCCGAGAGAGCTTTCATTTGAAGAGGGCAAGAAACTTATAGATCAAATATATGAAATGAATAATCCAATGCTTGTGTTCACAGGTGGAGATCCACTGATGCGTGAGGATGTATTCGATATTGCGAAATATGCAATAGATAAAGGTGTAAGAGTATCAATGACTCCAAGTGCAACACCAAACGTAACAAAGGAAGCGATCGAGAAAGCAAAAGAAATAGGATTGGCTCGTTGGGCTTTTAGTTTAGATGGACCGACAGCAGAAATTCATGACCACTTCCGTGGAACAGCTGGTTCTTTTGACTTAACAATGGAGAGAATTAAATATCTACACGAAGTAGGTTTACCGATTCAAATTAATACGGTCATTTCACGTTATAATTACGATTACTTAGATGAAATGGCAAAGCTAATTGAGGAATTAGATTGTGTTCTTTGGAGTGTTTTCTTCCTTGTCCCAACAGGTCGTGGGCAAGAAAAGGATATGATATCTCCGGTAGAACATGAAAAGGTTTTTCAATGGCTATATGATTTAAGTAAACGAGTCTCATTTGATATTAAAACGACAGCGGCACAACATTATCGTCGTGTTGTTATTCAGCAAAAGATGCGAGAAGCAAAGGATCAAAAAGAAGATATTCAATATTTAGATGCCCTTACTCAACAGGGATTAACCGGTTCGATTGATGGGCTTGGCCGAGCACCAAAAGGGGTAAATGATGGAAATGGATTCGTGTTCATCTCTCATATTGGAGATGTATATCCAAGTGGTCTACTTCCAGTGAAAGCAGGAAATATTCGAGAACAACCATTAGCAGAAATTTACCGTGAATCACCTATTTTTCAATCTTTGAGAAATCCCGACCTGTATAAAGGAAAATGTGGTCAATGTGAGTTTAGATATGTATGTGGAGGCTCACGTTCAAGAGCATATGCCATGACAGGTGATTATCTAGAAAGTGAACCATTCTGTGTCTATATACCAAAATCAATGCGCCAAAAACAAACTAACTAAATTTTATATAAATAAAAAAAAGGGATGGATAACCATCCCTTTTATTCAATACTGCAATAGATGGCTGGACAGTTTTCACAGCCGATATCATCTTTAAGAAACTGTAAATCATGAATAGTAATTTTTCCTCTTTTAATAGAAATAATTTCATCTCTTTTTAAATCATTGAGGATACGATTAGTGCTTTCCCGTGAGGTACCACAAAAATTAGCTAAATCCTGATTGGTAAGAGGTAGATCGATTAGAATTCCATCGTTTTTCTCAATACCGTAACTATTGGTCATACGAATTAAAGTAGAGAATAAAGCACCTTTCTTCCCATTCAAAACAAGATCGCGGAATTTTGTTTGAGTTTTTCTAAAATGATCACTCATCCATTTCATAAACTCAAAGGCTAAGGTAGGATTTTGAAAAATCTCACTTTCAATTACATCCTTTTTAATAGCGACAATTTCTCCTTCTTCAAGGACCTTGGCGCTTAATAAATATTTAGGATTAGACGTGAATAATGTCAATTCTCCACATAGATCATTGGCACCACAAATCCTTAAAGACAATTCTCTGCCATCAGTTGTAATTTTACTTATTTGAATCTTACCAGACATAATAATATACAATTCTTCCGCATCCATTCCTTCTTGAAAAAGGAACGCACCACGTTGACTTATGAACTTTCGATCTGCAAAGTGTAAAAGTTCTTTTATTTCAATTGAATGGGTTGGTTTTATTTTATTAATCATAGGAATCATCCTTTTTTGTTTTTTTAATTCCTGTGATAAACCGCACAGATTTATTAATTAACGTAATTAAATCACATTCAAATTAAAACAAAAAGACTTTTCACAAAACCGTCAATAAATATAAAGTTATTTAAGTTATTAATGTTGGAAATTAACAGTAGTAGGTAATAGAGCATTGGAATAAACTTACAAATATTTTATAAAATGAATTTGCTCATATCCTGATTAATGATATGATTAAATGATATAAAGCAATTTAGTATAGTGGTAAAAAATTTTCTTGGTACGCAATATTTTATATAATTTTAGGTATACCCAACGTTGCCAATTT
>DASQIV010000348.1:0-3205 GCA_035631415.1 Pseudoneobacillus sp.
ATCCAAATCATGTTTTGAAAGGAATGGCAGCGGTGCTAAAAACAAATAAATGGGGGATACTCGTTTTACAATTAATTGGTCTATGGATGATCAACGAATTGGGCTACTTCCTTGTACATATTACGAATCTTCCTCTTCCAGGAAATGTCCTTGGAATGGTTATACTTTTACTATTATTATCTACAGGAATAGTAAAATTAAATTGGGTAGAAGCTGGCTCTAACTTCTTAATTAAATATTTGGCTTTCTTTTTTATTCCAATTTCTGTTGGATTAATCAATTTCGGCCCGCTTTTTTTAAAAAGTGGTCTTGTCATTATTAGCGTGTTAGTGTTAAGTGCTATTATCGGGTTAATTATTACTGGCACCACATCGGAAATCTTAGCATCAAGGAAAGAGGACGATAATCATGAAAATCATCTTAAGTACCGGATTTAACATCTTGATTACGGTTGGTGCATTCGGATTTTCGAGAATAGCAAACAAAAAGTATCCTTCACCTTTTACAACTCCAGTATTTTTTAGTACAGCTATTATTATTATCATATTTCTTATCATTGGAATCGACTATAAAGAGTACGAATCAGCTAAAAGCATTTTAACCTTTATGCTTGGACCGGCAACCGTAGCCTTAGCGGTTCCGTTATATAAAAATCATAAGATTATTATAAAGAATATCCTACCAGCTTTTATTGGACTTATTCTTGGTACACTATCAACCATTTATAGCGCCATATTGTTAAGCAAGCTATTAGGTTTATCAAATTCCATTATTACATCCATTAGTATTAAATCAGTAACAGTTCCTGTTGCTGTAGAAATAGCTAAAATCATAGGTGGTGACCCTTCTCTAACAGCTGTATTTGTTATTGTAACAGGAATGATTGGTTCTATGATGGGTCCATGGATGATGAACTTTTTTAACATTACGAATCCTCTTTCACGCGGGTTAGCACTAGGAACTATTTCACATGGAATTGGAACTGCAGAAGCAGCAACAGAAGGTGAATTACAAGGAGCTATTTCAGGTGTAGCTATGGCCATCTCAGCTATATTCACCTCTATAATTGCTCCATTGATTCATTTTCTTTACTAGAAATAGCTCTACCTAGGAGTATTTTACTACTTCTATTTTGATGAATTATCTACAATCACGACGCTTTTCTCATTGATACTTGTAAATAAGTGTGATTGTAAAAATTTATCTTCAAACTTTATAAATTCTAATGTTTTTATATCTTGAGGGAGTGGCTGGTTCAACTCTATGTTATAAACGTTTTCCCCTTTTTGATATATAGAAGGTAGGCTACTCTTTCTAAAGGTATAAATTCGTGATTGATCATCACGCAGTAAAAAGATATTTTGCTCTTTTAATTTCTCCTCTGAACAATTGACCAAAAGACCAAGTTTCCCACCTTTTTGATTGATTACTAATGATTGAATCGTATAAGTAAGTTTATCCTCTATAATAGATTCATTTATATTAAATGTCGTATTTTTTTCATTTTTAAAATTTGGTACTTCTATTGAGTTTGAAATTGGATCTGGAATGGCAAATTCGGTGCCCATAATGGTGATTTTTTCTGGCCAAAAATCCGGTGGAAATGTGCTACGATACGAGGTTACAGCATACTTCGAAATACTTCCCTTATATCCATCTAATGCTCCTTCAGTCCAAATCTTATCTACTAGGATATATTTTTTATTTTTATATAGTAACGTCGGTGAAAAAAATCTTGGCATGTAGGAATAATAGGTTTCATCATAAAACTTTGTCGAAATCACCGCTAAAAATTTTCCATCTTGCCATCCAATTCCTTCTAGTGTGACAATTGTATCAAACGGTCGATTTGGAAAACTATATTTAATCTTTTCGGAATGATTCACTTCATAATAGGAATCCTTTTCTTCCTTCTTGTCCTTCTCTTTTCCGTTTGTTCCTACTAGTATATATAAAATACCCAGGAATAATATTATCATTAACGATACTCCTAAACTCAGAATCCGTTTTTTCATAACCGTTTCCATATTTCCTCCCTTTTTAAAGCTAAGTATTAGTTTTAGATACTGTTTTAATACACTTATTATATCTCTTTGTGGAAAAAAACTACAAATTTACTAAGTTATAGGATTACTCTTGAAACCATTAATGTAATTGTTTATGATATTTCTTAAAATCATATTATTGAGGGGTATTTAAATGATTCAGAAGTTAACCTACTTAGATCACCATAAGGTGATGTCGTTTCTAGGTACAGAACCGTCTATTAATCTATTTATTATTGGAGATATAGAAGCTTTTGGATACGAAGCTGATTTCCAAGAGTTATGGGGAGATTTTGAAGAAGATGGGGAGATTAAGGCAATACTTCTCCGTTACTATAACTCCTTTATACCATATGCAAAAAAAGATTTTGATGTAGATGGATTTATAAATATTATTAAAGATAATCAAGATAGGTTTATTCTTTCAGGAAAAAAAGAGGTAGTAGAGAAGTTTGAAAACAAAGGACTCTCCCTTGGCAAAAAACAAGTAACTTATTTTGCTGAGTGTAAAAATGACGAACGTTTAGGAGACACAACGATTGAAATTAAAAAAGCCGAAATTGAGGATATCGATCGAATTATTGAACTAAGAAGCACAATTGATGAGTTCAGCATCAATTCAGACGCAAGACAAATGTTATTATCATCAATGGAATCGAATACAGCTAGAACTTACTTCACAGAGGAAAATGGCCAAATGACCGCATGTGTATCTACTACTGCAGAAAATTCATTATCAGCAATGATCGTTGGAGTATGTACAAAGAAGGAATATAGACGTAAAGGATTAGCAACCAACATAATGATAAAATTATTTAAAGAAGTATTAGATGAAGGAAAGATTCTATGCTTATTCTACGATAACCCTGAAGCAGGAAAAATCTACAAACGACTTGGTTTTGTTGATATAGGCATGTGGACCATGTATAGGTAAAATAAAAGAAGCTCTTCTTATTCGGAAAAACAAGAGGGGCTTCTTAACCATTTGATTATTCAAATAACAGGTGATTTTGCATGCAATAAAATGTCCCATTTACAGATGAATCTAAACGTCTTTTTAGATGTTTAATTTGAAGCGTCGTTTCTGGAAATGCAACTTGAATAATGGATACTTGGCCATCCCCTTTTGTTTCTAAAAGAAACTCAAGTGATTTTTTTCT
>DASQIV010000349.1:0-2690 GCA_035631415.1 Pseudoneobacillus sp.
ATCATCAAAAACGTCGGATAAAGGTGTGACAAAGTCGGAAACACCACATAAAAAGTCGGAAAAAATTTCTTATGGGTAATTGGTTAGTTATAAGTGTAGGAGTGTAGAAGATATAACTAGAAAATGAACGTTTTTTGCATAAAAAACTACTTGATTAGCTTTTAAACTCTCATTTTTATAAAAATCAACCGTGCTTTTTTTTGCTTTCATCATTTTAATTTTATTTTTACCTAACACCATTAAACTGGAGTCATTTTTCATGTATGATGTTTCAGCATAATAGGGAATAATGACAAAAAATAGATGGTGATGAAGATGGAAAAGTATTTTCGGCCGGATGGAGAAGATTCCTTTGTTTTATTTTCCCTTGTACACTTTTTGACCCTTTCTGTCTTTGTATTAAGCATTGTTTTCATTTATCTTTTTCGAAAAACGTTAACAAAGGAACGAGTTAATAGGTTCGTACGGATTGGGATCGCTTCTATTCTAATCCTATCTGAAATTTCGTTACATGTTTGGCTTTGGCGGATCAAAGAATGGACGATTCAATATTCCTTGCCGTTTCATTTAAGCAGCATTTCTATTATCTTTTCTGCGGCAGCGGTATGGACACGAAGTTTTGCACTATTTGAATTTACCTACTTTGCAGGAGTAGGAAGTGCCTTACAGGCGATGATCACTCCCGATATTAGTGCGTATACCTTTCCTCATTTTCGGTATGTCCATTTTTTTATTTCACATGGGGGTATTGTTGTTGCTAACTTGTTTCTCGTTATCGTGGAAAAATATCGGCCAACCCTACGGAGTTTATGGAGAGCCTTTTTGTATCTGAATATTTATACCTTGTTTGTCTTTATCATGAATCATTTTCTTAAAGGAAACTATATGTATATATCGGAAAAACCAGTTAACCCATCCTTACTAGATTATTTGGGTCCGTGGCCATATTATATCTTTTCATTGGAACTCATTGCTCTTTTTACCTTCTTTATTTTGTATCTGCCTTTTTGGTTTATGAGAGAAAAATCAATATCATGAGCTCTTTTTCAAAAAAGTTTTCATTGGTTAGTTAATGCTTGTTGTCTTTTAAAGGACACTAGTTCAGTTATTTGTGTTAAATATCCCATTTTAATCAATTAATAGGACTCAGGATCCGTTATTTTGCTAAAATAGGCTATTTTTCTTGAATTATTAGTAAATAACGGATTCTCTGTCCGTTACTCTGTAAAAAGGGCTCCGATTATTAAAATAACGGATTCTCTGTCCTATTTTAAAATTCTTCCTTTACCAAAAAATCAACAAAAGAAGGCTGATTCATAAGGTCATAGAAAACCTTCAGAATCAGCCCTGTCATCTTAAAGCATCCAGGCAGCTACTACCTTGTTCTTACCTGTCGTTTTGGCTTTTATTTCTGCATTGTCCGCATAACTAATTAAATCTTCAACCGTTTCTACCTTACATAATTCTAGAGAAGAAACTCCCACACTGACAGTAACCTTATAAGGTCGTCCAGATGAATACTCTTGTTCGATTTGCTCTCGTATTTTATGAGCCACCTGTAAAGCAGCTTGACCATCCGTTTTTGGCAGGATTAATAAAAGTTCCTCTCCGCCATATCTCCCAGGAATATCATTCTTACGTAAGTTAGACTGGATAATCTCTGCTACCTCTTGTAACACTTTATCACCCTCTTGGTGGCCGTGCTCATTGACCTTTCGGAAGTTATCAATATCGATCATGATGAGAGAAAGATCTAATCCATAGCCGGTGGATATCTCTAGTTCCTCTTTAATTTTTTCGATAAAGTATCTCTTTAAATAATAGCCTGTTAAATCGTCCATCATCATTTCTCTGTATAATAACGCATTTCCGATATGCGGTTTAATAAAGGATAGGAAGTGGTCCATATGCTGTAATTTCGTAGGATCTGTATCCTTTAGATAGACATCCATCAATACCGATTGATTCCCTTGTTGATAGAGCGTGTATTCCTTTTTCATCATCTTATGTTCAGCAGGCTGATAATAAAGAAGTTCCGTATTATCGATCAGTCCCGAATTGGAGAAGAATTTTTTTTCTTTATGATGAAAAAGATTAAACGTGACGACTAATTGAGAAACAGGGAAATAATCAAAAAGAGCCTGTGATAAACGTTGAATCGTCTCAGACAATTCCAATTTCTCTGTAATTTGTTCACTTAAAAGTATAATGACTTGCAATTCAAGTGCTTGTTGTAGCCAGTATTGTCTATCATCTAATAAGGTAGCCACTACCAAGCTATCTTCCCCATCTTTGATTGTGTGCATGATTTCAGGTTCAATGGTTTCTTCTAATTTCTTTGACATGAAATCTTGCCATTTCCTTTTTTCGATTAGCTGATAACCATTCACAGAACGGCGAGAGAAAAGAAGAGTACTTTTGATGTCACCATTCTTTTTGGCCCAAAGAGCAGAAAAACGATAATAATCTGGCCAAAAAACATCATATGAAAACTTTTTCAAAAAGTTTTTAAATTGATCTAGCCAATAGTTTATTTCATTTAATTGATACTTAAATTGTAAGTTCAAGATCTCTCGATAGGACCAGCCTGCAATCATACCAGCATGATTTTTATCGATACTTTTTTTGAATAAACGACAGGCAGATTCGGCATTTCCTTTTTCAGCTTCATAAAGAGCTTCTACAAATAA
>DASQIV010000350.1:0-4315 GCA_035631415.1 Pseudoneobacillus sp.
TTGCTTGTCGGGGCTAGGAAAAAATGAACTTCTTTTTTCCTTGTTCGAGCCCCTTCCGCTTTTCCTTCTATTTAAGCTTTTTCTCGATTTTTTCCATTAATTCCTCTTCTGTTAGAGCCGCTAGTGGACGATTATTTACGAAGGCAAATGTCTTTTTTCGTCCAGGACCACAATAAGATTGGCAGCCAATCTCTATTTTTGCATCTGGGTCTAGTTTTTCTAACCGAGGAATGAGTGTTTTTAAGTTGACTGCTTGACAGTCATCGCAAACACGAAATTCGTTTGCCATTTTGACTACAACCCTTTCGGTTCAAAATATAAATTTTTATATATTAATTGTCCTGTATGACCTGTTTAAAAATACTCCAAACTTTCTTCTACCAACGTATTTTACAGTTTCTTTCGTACTATTGCAAGCAAGGTAAAACCAATATGCAGACTGTATGAACCTCTTAATTCAACTAATTTTTTCAAAAAATCTATTATCCTTTTATCCATTTTAGTATAAAACCTTAAAAAATTGGTGAAGATGAAATTATCAAATCAAGAAATCCTTTTTCCCAATTCATTAACCACTAGATTAGCAATATATCAACGACTGATTTCTTGAAACATATTAAAACTTAATTTTAGGAGTGAAAAAAATGAAAGTAAGACAAGACGCATGGACAGATGAAGATGATTTACTATTAGCAGAAACCGTATTAAGGCACGTAAGGGAAGGCAGCACGCAGCTAAACGCCTTCGAAGAGGTTGGAGATAAACTCAATCGTACTTCCGCAGCATGTGGTTTCCGCTGGAATGCTGTTGTACGCCATCGTTATGAAAAGGCTTTACAGCTTGCGAAAAAACAACGCAAACAAAAAAATCGTATTCTCGGAAAAGATCAAGGTGGAAAGAAAAAACTATTATATACCCCACCAGTGACACCTTTGGAAGAATTAGAGAAAATGGTAGAAATTGGTGAATTAGAAATGGTAGAGGCGGAAGAACTACCAATGGAGGTAAATCTGCCTAACTATCAAGTACCACAGCAGAAGCCGACGCCACAACCAATTCCACAGCCTCAATACGTACAAAAGGATACAAATACTCTAACTATGGACATGGTTATTCGTTTCTTACAAAATGTTGGTCATTCTAGTATTCAAAAGGATGCCTTAAAAATCGAGAATGAAAGATTATTACTTGAAAATACTGGATTAAAAAAGCGCAATGCTGAACTTGAAGCAAGAGTTGAGGAATTAGAACAACAAACGGATATGGTTCAAGAGGATTATGAAACATTAATGAAGATTATGAACCGTGCAAGAAAGCTCGTCCTTTTTGAAGAAGAAGAACGCCCAGCAACTAAATTTAAAATGGACCGTAATGGAAACCTTGAAAAGGTAGCTGAGTAAGTCGAAAAGCGGAAGCAGCTCGGGCAGGGAAAAAAGAAGTTCATTTTTTCCTAGCCCCGACAAGCAAATGTTCTAACAGGTTATTTGACCAAGGAAGAAGTGATCTTTCTTCTTCCATCGAGGGGCTAGCCGGGAAGAAATAACCCCCTTTCTTCCTTGCTAGAGCTAGACAAATAGAGATATTAATTTTCGGAGAGAAGAAAGCGCAACATCCCATAAAAGAAGGTCTGTCAGTTCTTTCTATATGACAGACCTTTATTATTTTATTTCTGTTCTAGCATTTTTCCATTTCTTTCTATTACTCTTCTGTAATAACCATCAAAAAGAGTCAATTCATAGGGTGAAAGTGTTCCAGCAAAGAGTCGTTCACTATTGTTCTTTAAGGTGGTTAAAAAACGAAACATCACATCAGCAATCGATAGCTCTACGTTTAATAATTCAGATAAGCTGGCAATCACTTGAGGATTAATTTCAGGAAAATGATATTTTGTTTGCTCCTCCCCTTTCGCAAGAGAATAAAAGTTTTTCACTAGCTCTGCTCTTTCACTACCACTTCCGGTTACACATAAGTAAATTTGAACCGCCACTCCATTCCGAAGTCTCCGCTGCGATATTCCGGCAAATTTTTTCCCATCAATGCTAAGATCATAGCTTCCAGGACAATAGGAGCCTACGATTTCCTTCGCTTCAATTTCTACAGAAAAATCAGCAAACATTTCTTTCATACAATACCACATAGCATCATAGCCACTATTTATATCTATTTTTTTTTCTGACTCTTGAAAAACAAGTGTTATATTTAAAACTCCTTCATCTAAAACAACAGCCAACCCACCTGAGTTTCGAACAATATAGCGATAACCCTGCTCTTCAAGGTATTCTAGCCCTTTATTCAAAAAAGGGAGCTTCGTATCTTGTATACCTAGTACAATCGTTCGCTGGTGTACCCACGCTCTTGCAGTCGAAGGTGATTCCCCATTCCCCACTGCTTCGCAGAGAGTATCGTCGGTTCCAAACGATTGTAATGCATGAAAATGAGGTCCAGCACTAGATTGATCTATGATTCGCCATTGCTTTTGCTTCAAAAGATCCAATTTCATTAGCCATTCTCCTTGGTAATAAACTACCTTTAGTATACCTACAAAAAAGGCGACCCATCAAGGACGGGTCACCGTAAGCAAACCTATAAAGCTTGAGCTGCTGTAATTAACGCTAATTTGTAGACATCTTCTTCATTACAGCCACGGGATAAATCATTAACCGGTTTGTTTAACCCTTGAAGGATTGGACCCACGGCTTCAAAGTTGCCAAGACGTTGAGCAATTTTATAGCCAATATTCCCCGCTTCTAAGCTTGGAAAAATAAACACATTGGCATCTCCCTTTATAACTGAATCAGGTGCTTTTGATTTTGCCACTGACGGGACAAAAGCGGCATCAAATTGAAATTCACCATCTAAAACTAGAGCTGGATTACGACGTTTTGCTTCTGCCACTGCTTCCGCTACTTTTTCCGTTTCAGGTGATTTTGCAGATCCCTTTGTTGAAAAGCTTAACATTGCAATACGTGGTTCAATGTCAAACATATCTGCTGTTTTTGCACTTTCGATCGCAATTTCGGCTAAATCTTGGCTGTCAGGAGCAATATTGATCGCACAGTCAGCAAAAACGTATTTCTCATCTTCCCGTACCATGATGAATACACCGGAAGTTTTGCGAACGCCTTCCTTCGTTTTGATTATTTGTAAGGCAGGACGTACAGTATCAGCAGTAGAATGGGCCGCTCCGCTCACTAATCCGTCTGCTTGGTTCATATGTACAAGCATGGTTCCAAAATAGTTCTCATCTATTAATATCTTTCTTGCATCTTCTTCTGTTGCCTTTCCCTTACGTCGCTCCACAAAGGAAGCTACAAGCTCATCCATTCCACTATAATTGTTAGGATCATAGATCGTTGCACCTTCTAGCCCTACTCCAAGCTCTTGAGCTTTTCCACTAATCTCGTTTTCATTTCCTATTAAAATGGGCGTAAGAATGTTTTCTGATGCAAGACGGCTCGCAGCTTTTAAAATTCGTTCGTCCGTTCCCTCAGGAAAAACAATTTTCAAGCCTTTTCCCGTTAACTTTGTTTTCAAACCACTAAATAAATCGCTCACAATCATGACCTCCTAAGTACTTCAATACCAATAGCATACTCTTCCAAAATAAAAATTCAAACAACATCCATCACAGACAACGCTTACATGAAAATGTTTTTGTTTTCATAAAACTCAAACATTTTTCTACTATCCTCTTCTAATTTTTACATTTCCCCTTAATTTATCCATTATTATCTAAAAAAAGGTTTTCCTTCTTTTCAAGAGGTTTAGAGAGGTGACTATCGGTAAAACTATGATATAGTTATGTTGTATGTTGTACATAGAATTAATAGGAGTGATTGTAATGTCAGAAGTAGCACAAACGTATGAAGGCTGGTATAGCTTACACGATTTCCGTTCCATTGACTGGACAACATGGAAAATGCTTTCTAGCGACGAACGCCAAGCCGCTATTCATGAGTTTTTAAACCTTCTTGAAAAATGGAATAGCACTCAAACTCGCAAAGAAGGCAGTCATGCCCTATATACAATTGTTGGTCAAAAGGCTGATTTTATGATGATGATTTTGCGTCCAACGTTGGAAGACTTAAATGCAATTGAAACAGAATTCAATAAAACAAAATTAGCAGAATACACAGTTCCTATGCATTCATATGTTTCTGTTGTCGAGCTAAGTAACTATTTACCTGCAGGACAAGATCCATTACAAAGTCCTGAGTTTTTAGCTCGTCTTTATCCAACTCTACCAAAAACAAAATATGTTTGCTTTTATCCAATGGACAAACGTCGTCAAGGCGATGATAACTGGTATATGTTA
>DASQIV010000351.1:0-2531 GCA_035631415.1 Pseudoneobacillus sp.
ATTTTGCTCGACTTAATGATGCCTGGTAAAGATGGTGTGGAGGTTTGTCGTGAACTAAGGGAGAAAAAATCTACCCCAGTTATTATGCTAACAGCTAAAGGTGAAGAAATTAACCGAGTACAAGGATTTGAAGTTGGAACCGATGATTACATTGTAAAGCCGTTTAGCCCAAGAGAAGTGGTACTGCGTGTTAAAGCTTTATTACGTCGTTCATCAAAAACTAGCTTTGTACAATCTGAAACATCTACAAAAGATGTCATTGTTTTTCCACATTTAACAATTGATAATGATGCACATAGAGTAACGGCAGATGGTAAAGAAGTAGGTCTTACTCCAAAAGAATATGAATTATTATACTTCCTTTCAAAGGCTCCAGATAAAGTATTTGATCGTGAACAATTATTAAAAGAGGTTTGGCATTATGAGTTCTTTGGTGATTTAAGAACAGTTGATACTCATGTAAAAAGATTAAGAGAAAAGCTAAATAAGGTGTCAGAACAAGCGGCTAGAATGATTGTTACAGTATGGGGAGTGGGTTACAAATTCGAGGTCGTAAATGAATGATTTTCTTAAGAAGTGTAGTTGGTAAATTATGGTTAACAATTCTTTTGCTCGTTTCGTTTATTTTATTTATCCTTACGGTAATGCTTTTAGAGTTTTTTGAAAACTATCATATCACTGAGACTGAAAAAGGCTTACTTAATACGGCAAATAAAATTGCCAGTATTTTAGAGGAACATAACGAAGAAGAATTACCACTTGGTCTTGAAGTTTCATGGAAGTTAGCTGATGAAGTGACGAATGTCTTAATTGTTGAGGGTCAAAATGAAATTTATTATTCACCCAATACGGACTCGACTCACAGACTCACAGTATCTGAAATTCAAAAGGATGCATTATTGTCAAAAGTTATTTCAGAGGGAGAGATTGAAAAGAAAATTTCTTCTCTTCCTCTCTCAAGCTTAAATCAGAATAAAGAAATGAAGCATGTCATTATAGGTGTTCCGTTTAAGAAGTCTAATCACCATTACGGTGCAGTGTTCATTTATCAATCGTTAGAGGTTATGGAAGAAACAACAAGTTCAACTACTAAATTCATTTGGCTTGTTGCAGGTGTTGCCATTATTTTAACTACTATATTTGCCTTCTTTTTATCAACAAGAATAACAGCACCATTACGAAAAATGCGTGAAGCAGCATTCGAAGTGGCAAGAGGGAAATTTGATACAAAGGTCCCTATTCTTACCCATGATGAAATAGGGGAACTAGCCACTGCCTTTAACCAAATGGGGCGACAATTAAAATTCAATATGCACGCTTTAAGTCAAGAAAAGGAACAATTGGCAAGCATATTAAGTAGTATGGCAGACGGAGTAATTACCTTTAATCGAGATGGAACCATTTTAATTACCAACCCACCTGCCGATCGGTTCTTACAGAATTGGTATTTTGAGCAGGGGGAATTTCAAAAACAAACAGATGCGATTCCACCTAAAGTGTATGAACTTTTTCAATTAGTGGTAAGTACAGAAAAAGACCAAATTGGTGAAGTATCCTTACAAGGAAGACACTGGGTAGTCATTATGACTCCTCTTTATAATAATAAGTTTATTAGGGGTGCTGTTGCTGTTATCCGAGATATGACTGAGGAAAGGCAATTAGATAAACTTAGAAAAGATTTTATCGCGAATGTTTCTCACGAGCTTCGTACACCGATTGCGATGTTACAAGGTTATAGTGAAGCAATTGTGGATGATATTGCACAAACAAACGAAGAAAAAAAGGAAATGGCAAGTGTTATTTATGATGAATCGCTTAGAATGGGCAGATTAGTGAATGAACTTCTCGATCTAGCTAGGATGGAAGCAGGACATCTATTATTATCTAGAGATAAAATAGAGATTCCAACTTATCTTCAGCGAATTATTCGTAAATTTCAAGGACTTGCGAAAGAGAAAGAGATAGACTTACATTTATCCTTTGCGGAGACAAGTCATTTTTTTGTATTAGATCCTGATCGAATCGAACAGGTCTTAACAAATCTTATTGATAATGCTATCCGCCATACACCTGATGGGGGAAGCGTGATTGTAAAAGAAACATTGGATGAAAAAGGTATTTATTTTGAAGTGAAAGATTCTGGGTCTGGGATACCTGAAGAAGACTTACCTTTTGTTTTCGAACGGTTTTATAAAGCTGATAAGGCTAGAACGAGGGGAAGGTCTGGCACTGGTTTAGGACTTGCAATTGCTAAAAATATTGTTGATGCACATAAAGGCCATATATCAGTTCAGAGTAAACTTGGACAAGGTACGACATTTTCCTTCTTTCTTCCGCGAAAAAACGAAGAAAAGTAAGATATATGCCGATTGTTCTTGATTCATGTGTAACAAAGAAAAGCGGAGCCGACTGTCCAGCCCCGACAAGCAAATGTTCTCAAACCAATGAAGTCGTACTTTGACTTCAATGGTTTGGGGTTATTTGACCAAAGAAGAAATGATTTGTTTTCTTCTCTCGAGGGGCTAGGAGGC
>DASQIV010000352.1:0-3178 GCA_035631415.1 Pseudoneobacillus sp.
AGCTTGCTGCTACAGTGTTTAAAGAGGTTGTCGTACCACGTGTGAAAATAATTTCTTCCGTGGACTTGGCATTAATAAACTTACGAACCTTCTCACGTGCACCTTCATAACCATCGGTTGCCCTCGTACCAAGAGTATGAACACCGCGGTGGACGTTTGAATTATATTCACGATAATACTTTTCTACTGCCTCAATCACCTGAATAGGCTTTTGAGATGTAGCTGCACTATCTAAATAGACAAGTGGTCTGCCGTTGACTTCTTGATTTAGGATAGGAAATTGTTTGCGAATATCCTGGATATTCATTATCTTACTTTCCTTTCGATAACTTCCGTTAATTGTTTCTTTACACCTTCAATAGGAAGTTGTTTCACAACTGGTGCTAAGAAACCATGGATAACAAGACGCTCTGCTTCCGTCTTCGGAATTCCTCTACTCATTAGATAGTAAAGTTGTAATGGATCTACTCTTCCAACTGATGCTGCATGTCCTGCCGTTACATCATCTTCATCTATTAAAAGAATCGGATTTGCATCACCACGAGCTTTTTCGCTTAGCATTAACACACGTGATTCTTGTTCAGCATTAGATTTAGAAGCACCGTGCTCAATTTTCCCAATGCCATTAAAGATAGATGTAGCTGCGTCTTTCATTACACCATGCTTTAGGATATAACCTTCCGTGTGTTTTCCAAAATGAACAACACTTGTTGTAAAGTTTTGAACTTGTTCACCACGTCCAACTACAACCGTTTTGGTATCTCCATATGAACCATCACCGATTAAGTTAGTAGTGTTTTCAGATATGGTATTACCATCATTCATTAATCCTAATGCCCATTCAATACGTGCATCTTTATTAGCTACACCACGACGATTTACATAAGTCGTAACACCTTTTGCTAAAGTATCTACAGCACCATATTGGACTTTTGCATTAGAATTAGCGATTACTTCTGTTACAAGGTTAAAGATGCCATTAGCATTTTCAACAGTTGAAACATAGTTTTCTACATATGTTACTTTGCTATTATCTTCTGCAACCACTAATACATGGTTAAAAAGATTAACAGAAGCATCATCATGAACGAAGATAGCTTGAATCGGTTCCTGCAATTCTACATTTTTAGGAACATAGAGGAAAACCCCTCCGTTAAGTAAAGCAGCATGCAATGCCGTTAATTTATGTTCATCAATCTTCACACCGTTTGTCATGAAATACTTTTGAACTAACTCACTGTGTTCTCTAGCAGCTGTGAAGATATCTGTAAAAATTACTCCACTTTCTTTTAACTCTGTTGAAACCTCTAAGTAAGCTGGTGTTGTATTATTTTGTACGTATAAATTTTTATTTTGAGATTCTGTATCTACCAATGCCTTTACTGTTTCTGGCAACTCTGATAGAGATTGGTAAGTATTGCTCTTCACTTGATGTTTTTCAAATTGTGTGAAGTTCCACTTATCAATTTTTGTTTTGTCAGGCTTTGGCAATGGTAATTGTTCAGCATTGGTTAATGCATTGATTCTAAGTTCTTGTAACCAGGAAGGTTCACCATTTTCTTTAGAAAAACTGGTTACATACTCCTGATCAAATGGTAGTTTTGTATCAATTGACATGTTGATCCCCCTAACGCTTAAGCTTCTTGCCCAACTGTTTCGTCTTCAATTCCTAGTTCTTTCTTGATCCAGTCATATCCTTCTGCTTCTAAGCGTTGCGCAAGCTCAGGACCGCCTGATTTTACAATGCGTCCTTGCATCATAACATGCACAATATCAGGAGTGATATAATCTAATAAACGTTGATAGTGAGTAATAATTAAGCATCCGAAATCTTCTCCGCGCATTTGATTAATACCTTTAGATACTACCTTCAATGCATCGATATCTAATCCTGAATCGATTTCATCAAGAATCGCTAATTTAGGCTCTAACATCATTAATTGAAGAATCTCGTTACGCTTTTTCTCTCCACCTGAGAATCCTTCGTTTAAATAACGTTGTGCCATATCTTGGTCCATTTCTAGGAAATCCATTTTTGAATCCATTTTACGGATAAATTTCATTAATGAAATTTCATTTCCTTCACCAAGGCGACTATTTAGAGCTGAACGTAAGAAATCAGCATTTGTTACTCCATTAATTTCACTCGGATATTGCATTGCTAAAAATAGACCTGCACGAGCACGTTCATCTACTTCCATTTCAAGTACATCTTGATCATCAAGAGTAATACTACCGCTTGTTACTTCATATTTCGGGTGCCCCATAATAGCTGAAGATAGAGTAGACTTCCCCGTACCATTTGGTCCCATGATGGCATGTATTTCTCCACCCTTTATTTGAAGGTTTAAACCTTTAATAATTTCTTTCCCGTCGATCGCTACATGTAAGTCTTTAATCGTTAAAGTTGACCCTGCCATATCTATACCTCCGAAGTATAATATTTGGTGGCCAATTAGGCTCACCAAATCTCATTCTCATTTTATTCTCATTACAATCTTATAACAAATGAAATCTGATATCAACCATTTATGTTTATTTACACTTTCTACATATTGTTTATGGAGTCAGCTTTGCATCCCTGAACTAAATCCATTCATTCACATTAAATATTAGTTTTTTCATCACATGACACTTTCATGTATGTGAACAAGGGGCAGACTAAAAAAGTCTGCCCCTTCCACTTTACTTCCTTATTATATTTATATCTTTATTGTTTCAGTTGATTTAATTCTTCCATTGCTTCTTGAACTAGAGTAACAGCCTGACTCATTGCAGCTCCACCACCGAACGCAGCGGTTACACCTACAGCTTCTAATATCTCTGCTTCACTAGCGCCTTCATCAAGACAACCTTTAACATGATAGATGATACAATATTCATCTTGTGAATAAAGACTAATCCCTAGTGCAATTAATTGTTTGTCCTTTTTGGATAAGACTCCTTCTTCAAAACAAGCTTCTGTAAAAGCATTATAATGTTGTGCCAGCTTAGGCATCTTTTGTGTAAAAGTACCTAATCCAACTTTATATTCGTGTAGAGCTAATTCCGTTGAATTCCTTGGTTCATACTGTTCCATGTTTTCACTCCATCCGTAATCAATATCACAGTTAGTATGATTACAACTTTAAAGTCATATGCATATTAAATATCTAAAAAATAAAAGGTCAGAATCTCA
>DASQIV010000353.1:0-2019 GCA_035631415.1 Pseudoneobacillus sp.
GTCATATTCGATAGATGATTTTCGTTCAATTGCTTCGGCAACAGTCAAAGTCTTGTCTGCAATTTGAACTTCTGTGGTTGCGTTAGAAACAACAATTGCAGATTTAATTTCATTACGTCTTTTAATTAAATCTTGGACAGATTGATAATCAGATTTAGCACGTTGCTCTAATTCTTCTATATCATTGAATCCAGTCATAACTTTTTTACCAACGGTAAAACCAGCAAAAACAGAATCATTAATCACTCTATTAATACGGTTATTTAGTAATTTTAACTCAACTAAACCCTTTGCAATTGTAATTTCCAATGTAACTCCTCCTTGATATTCCTTTTATATTGTATATTTTGTATTTAAAATTATTTTAACGAATCCTTAAACGCTTTAGCAGGTTTGAACGCTGGAACTTTACTTGCATCAATATCAATTGTGGCTTTCTGTTTTGCATCTTCATCGCTATATCCTTGCTCTTTTAATTCTTTAAGTAGTTTAGGGTTTACACCTTTACGAGCAGCACGCTCACGAACTTCATAGTTACCGTGTCCGAAAATTTGCAGTTTACCATGTTCAATCGTTAAAGCTTGAATTGCTTCAAATACTGCATCAACTATAGAGGTAGCGTCCTTCTTTGATAATGTTACCTCTGATAATTCTGTTACCTTGTTTACTAAATCTGTTTTGTTTGCCATTCTAAACTTCCTCCTTGGTTTCCTTTTTATATTTTGTTTCATGTGAAACATTTGATTATTTTGTATTAAAAAGAGAATCTATGAAACTGTTGTTTTATAGTATTTCTTTCTCTTCCATATACAAAAATAGACTCATAGTGTCTGAAACCTTGATATGTCAATGTTTGCTTGTTCTTAAAAATGGTAAAGTTACTTTTGTTTGTTTTTATGATAGTATTTTAGAGACTTTTCTTTATTTTGCATTTGCCTGTTTGTGTCGGAGCAACCTTTACACATCTTGTGATTTCTACCTCTAACTTTAATAGCCTTATTACAAACCTCGCATTCAGATAACCCATCTTCACCTATGTATCTCAAATATTCATAAATATAATCATCAAAATCTTTGATAGTAATTGCAGGATCACTTTTCTTATCTGTGAAATTCACCCAACGTTTACCGCCCATTGTAATATCTATTAGTTCTTTGGATGTTAGAGATTGGAGTACTTTTAGCTTAGTTTTTGAATTGATATTTAATTTACATAGTCTATACAAATCTTCAATGCTTACTTCGAATTTCTTGTAATCGTAGAATTTGTATAAGACAAGAAGGGTAAACGCAACTTTTTGCTCATTTAACGATTCTAGTTCTTGAATTACATTTAACTCATTTAATGTAATATTAACAATTTTATCAGTAATCAATTTTCCTTTCTTGGAAGCCGATACAGCCTTATTGATTATTTTGTACCATTCGTCAATGTTGAAATGCTCAATATACTTTTCACTAAATTTGATTAATTTGTCTTTAACTTCTTGATCATCTTCGCAGATAGTTCGGAAATATTTTGAAAGTATGTAAAGTTCGTACACATTTTTATGTTTTGTTTGAAATCCTTTCTTAAGCATATTTTCTGCATATTTCTTTTCATCAAATATTATCAAATTAACACTCCTTGTAGTTTATATTTTCTACCCAAATATTCTACTCCATTATTAGAAGGGAAGGGCATTTCTATTAGCATGTTACTTTTGCTCTTAAGTGTCTCCAATATCCCATCTGTACCTATGTTCCAAGCAAAATCTTTTGAGTCATTAGGAAATAAGCAATAGTCTATATGAATTAAATGATTCGCAAGTTCTTTCTCATTGGAACAAATGGAATAAGCTTCATTTCTAATTTCATTATAGAATTCATCAATTTGTTTATCTGTTTCATTTTCACAGTCAATGGAATAATTAATTGAATCCATTGTATTGTTTTTAATCTTAAAATTTCTCTTTTTTGAATACTTATGTCTTAATTCCATTAATTTATTCAATTTATTATCATCAATGATAATATTAC
>DASQIV010000354.1:0-2232 GCA_035631415.1 Pseudoneobacillus sp.
AATCAGCAAACAGAATTCCGACAATCGCCGATAATATTCCACCTACAAATAAAAGAATAGGGATAATAACACCAAATAAATTCCAAGGCTGTACAATAGTTCCGACAATACCTGCAGTTATGACACCTGCCCAAAATGGAAATTTAGGTCCGCCGACATTTGAGAATATCGTCGCAGCTGGAACAACATTTGCTGCAGTATTCGTTGACCATTGAGCTAATACAATCATTAATAATAAAATGGCAAGAATAAAACCACTAGCTGCTTTTTGAAGTGCTACAACAGGATCGTAGTTTAGCACTGCAATATACGCTACTGCACCGATGATAATCATAAATGTTTGCGTAAGTGGCATGGCAACGAGGTTTCCTATTAGTGAGCCCTTGTTTCTCTTAAACCAATTTTTTTCGTTTACTGGTGCCTTGATAAATCGAGAAATGGAAGGTATATCGGCACTTAATGTTGCCCAAAAACCCATATTACTAAAAATCACTACTAAAAAAGCGCTAAAAGCAGCACTTCCGGAAACAGGGTTTTCTGCCCAACTCCAAATATCTCTTCCTTGAGCAGCGGCTGTATCTGATAAGGACATATACATCCAAACAGAGATTAATAGGATCACAGGTGCCGCTAAATCAGCAAAGCGCTCAATAGATTTAATTCCTAGTGAAGTATTTACTAATTGCACAACCGCAAATATCAAATAACATATAAACCAATTGTCAAATCCAAATAAAATATCTAAAATTCCATTCATTGCCGTAGAACCAAAATAAGTATTGATTCCAAACCACATTGAAGCTGCAACGCCACGAGTAATGGAAGGTATATGTGTACCAATTGTTCCAAACGGTGCTCTCATGTAAACAGGAAAAGAGAGTCCATGTTCTATACCAATATCTGCAATTAACGAAATAAACAGTCCGATTGCTAGAGACCCAATGGCAGTTGCGAGAATAACTAGTGGTAAAGGTAATGACATTACCCCTGCGCCACCAATCGCAAATGTTGCTAGTACCACAACCATGCCGACCCACATAAATGAGTAGCCCAATGTCGTAACTTTTCGGTCTTTTTGTTTAATAGGAAATAAGTCTGGTGATTTCAAGTGGCTTTTTTTCATACGAACACTCCATTTCGGTTTAATATAAGTAACTCATAAACTTTATTCCTTATAACCGATGTATCTTTTGAAAAAGTATTGCTTGCCAGATTCCACATTCATGGCAAGCAATGGTAGGAGTCGTTCTGAACTAAAATCATAAAGGGTAGAGTGCTTTTATAAGAGGATATGAGGTGTTATGTCGATTGCATTTCAGTTTGATCTAGCCGTGTATAGGTGTTATATTTTGATCTTTTTAAGAATTTCCCTGATCCTGGACTTCCGACGAATTTCTTATTACGAATCACAAATTCCCCTCGTACTAATACAGAAACAGGTTCACCGTAAACTTTCATTCCCTCGAATGCATTGTAGTCAACTGCCATATGGTGGGTTTCAGCAGAAATCGTTCTTTCTACATTTGGATCAAAAATCACTATATCTGCATCCGAGCCAACGGCAATCGTTCCCTTTTTCGGGAATAATCCAAATAACTTGGCAATTCTAGTAGAAGTGATTTCAACAAATTGATTTAAATCAATACGTCCTTTTTTCACCCCTTCCGAGAAGAGAATAGAAACTCTGTCCTCAATGATTGGACCTCCGTTCGGGATTTTTGTAAAATCATTTCTTCCAAGTTCCTTTTGACCTTTAAAATCAAACGAACACTGATCAGAGCCAAGCGTTTGCAGCTGTCCACTTTTTAATGCATTCCATAAAACGTCTTGGTTCCATTTTTCTCTAAGAGGTGGGGACCATACATATTTTGCCCCTTCAAAGTTTGGCTTTTCTAAATAACTTTGATCAAGAACTAAATATTGTGGGCAAGTTTCTCCCCAAACTGTAAATCCTTTATTCCGTGCTTCAGCGATTCTTTCAACTGCTTCTGCACAAGAAACATGTACAACATATAATTGTGAATCAGCAAGCCCTGTTAATTGAGCAGCCCTACCTGTAGCTTCACCCTCTGCTTCTGGTGGCCGTGTTAATGCATGATAAATAGGGTCTGTATTGCCATCTTCTATTGCCTTTTTCGTCAAATAGTCAATAACATCCCCGTTCTCTGCGTGAACCATAACTAAGGCTCCAAGTTCTTTGGCGGCAATGAGCGTTCTAAAAAGAGTCGCATC
>DASQIV010000355.1:0-6691 GCA_035631415.1 Pseudoneobacillus sp.
AACGAAGCACGTTAAAACGGTTTGTGGCTATTGCGGAACAGGGTGTGGACTAGTTCTTGAAGTGAATAATAATCGAATTACAAAAATCCGTGGTGATAAGGATGCTCCAGTTAATAATGGTCAAACATGTGTTAAAGGTGCATTTGCTTACGAATATGTACATGCCGATGCTAGATTAAAACATCCACTTATAAGGAAGGCAGGTCAGTTAGTTCAAGCTACTTGGGATGAAGCCTTTGATTTTATTGCTCAAAATTTACATTCAATAAAAAATCAATGGGGAACTGATGCAATCTCTATGTTTGCTTGTGCAAGAAGTACGAATGAATCAAACTATGTCACTCAGAAATTTATGCGTGCCGTAATTGGTAATAATCATATCGATGGTTGTAACCGAACGTGACACGCTCCAAGCGTTGCCGGTCTGGCAACTATCTTTGGAAGTGGATTTCCAACTAATACGTTAGATGATTTTTATGATGCAAAAGTTTTATTGCTAATGGGTTCAAATACAACAGAAGCACATCCAATTATAGCAAACCGTATTAAAAAAGCTGCAAAAGCGGGTTTAAAAGTAATTGTCATCGATCCAAGAAAAATTGACATGGTAAAGATAGCCCATCGCCATTTACAAATTCAAGTTGGTTCCGATATAGCTTTAATTAACGCCATGATTCACGTCATTATCAAGGAAAATCTTTATAACCCTAATTTTATAGAACAATTTACTGTAGATTTTGAAAGCTTACGAAAACAAGTTGAAAGATATACCCCAGAATATGCCTCGATGGTCACAGGCTTATTACCTGAAGAAATCGAGGAAACAGCTAGAGAATACGCGACTTCTGGAAACTCCATGATTGCCTATACTCTTGGAATTACTGAACACCATTGTGGGGTAAATAATGTATTGGATATTGCAAATCTTGCATTATTAACTGGTAATATTGGGAAAAAGGGTACAGGAATCATGCCTCTTCGCGGACAAAATAACGTTCAAGGTGCGGGAGATATGGGCTGTCTACCAAACCAATTACCTGGATCTAGGAGTATTATTGACGATGAATATCGTGGTCGTTTCGAAAATGAGTGGGGTGTGCAAATACCTTCAAAAGTAGGAGATACCCAAACAAGAACGTTTGAGAAAATGGAAAACGGCGAAGTGAAAGCGCTTTATTGTATTGGGGAAAATCCTTTACTTGCTGATGTAAATATGAATCATACACGTAAAATTTTTGAAAAATTAGAGCTACTTATCGTTCAGGACATCTTTTTAACAGACACAGCTGAAATAGCTGATGTCGTACTTCCAGCAGCGTCATGGGGAGAAGTAGATGGAACGTATACAAATACAGATCGTCGTATTCAAAGGGTAAGAAAAGCGGTAGAATCATCTCCAGATGTGAAGGAGGATTGGGAAATACTTTGTGAGCTTTCCACTAGGATGGGTTATCCAATGAGCTATGAAAATAGCGAAGCAATCTGGAATGAATTAAGGAAACTTTCCCCTGAAATGTATGGTGGCATTTCTTACTCAAGATTAGAAAAGGAATATAGTATTCACTATCCTTGTCCAAGCGAAGACCATCCTGGTACATTGATTCTTCATGAAAAATTCCATGAGAATAATAACCCTTCCGGATGGAAGTCTAAGTTTGTGCCAGTAACGTATACAGAGCCAATAGAAATGCCTGATAAAGACTATCCATTCGTATTAACAACTGGAAGAAGATATGAATCTTATAACACTCATATTCAAACAAGATACTATGCACCAGGTGTAAAAGTAAAGCAAACGGAAGAAACACTAGATATTCATCCAGAAGATGCAGCAAAATTAGGAATAGAAAATAATAGTCTTGTAGAGGTTTCCTCGAGAAGAGGTAGTTTAAAGGTGAAGGCAAAGGTAACGGATCAAGTTGTTCCAGGTCTGGTATTTATGAGCTTTCATTGGAGAGAAGTTCCTACTAATGTATTAACAATCAATGAGTTTGATCCCATTTCCGGAACAGCAGAATTTAAGGCTTGTGCGGTAAAAATTACGTTAGCACCATAATTGATAGAAGAGCTTATCCTATTATGAATGGATAAGCTCTTTTTTTATTTGATAAAAAAATATATTTTGTAAATATACATCTTTTTCCTCTTTTAATTCGTCTAAGTCATTAGAAAGAAAAAGTAATTAGATTGAAGGTGAGAAAATGAGTATTCCAGATAGAAAACCTCCAGAACTATATAAAGATGAGCTTCTGGAAAAGATGATGATAGATTATGGAAATGATGTTATGTATTTAGCTTATTCATACGTGAAAGACCGTTCAATTGCAGAAGATCTGGCACAAGAAGTTTTTATTAGTGCATACACACATCTTGACGGATTTCAATGGGAATCTACTATTAAAACATGGCTTTATCGGATTACAGTTAACCGTTGTAAAGATTATTTGAAAAGCTGGAATTATCGAAGCACCGTTTTAAGTAATGTTTTCGATTTAACAATAGGTTCGAGGGATAAAGAAGCGGATGCAATCGTCATTGAAAAGGATGAAAAGGCGAAACTAGCTGATTTAATTTTTTCCTTACCATTGAAATATAGAGAAGTTATTTACTTGTTTTATTTTGAGGATATAAGTTTAAATGACTTGAGTCAATTATTAAATTTAAATATAAACACACTAAAGTCAAGGATGAAAAGGGCAAAGCAACTGTTAAAAAAAGAAATCATGAAAGGAGGTATATAAACCATGGAAGACCAATTGAAAAATATCAAAGAGGATATTGAAGAATCCATCTTTAAAGATTTTCAGTTTGGACCCGAACAACGTCAAGCTGTTTTTCGTAGATTAAAAGGGCATGAATATAAGGAAAAGCCAAATTTATTGAAAAAGATTTTTCATCATCGGTTCCGTGGAGTGTTAACGATACTTGCATATTGTGGCATGTTAACAATCATAACGACTATTTTAATTAATTATATGAATGAACCTGAACAAATTAATCCGGGACATAATGGAGTAGTGGAACAACTGGATAATCCAGATAAACCGATTGTTGAACCACCTTCAAATATACTTGATCAGGGCTCCATTTTGACAGAAAGTGAATATATAGATAAAACCTATTCTTATAAACTTTCATTTCCTGAAAATTGGCTTAATAAGGTGAAAATAGAAAAAGCTGATAATGGTTTGCGATTTTACATGACCGGGTCAGATGGAATTACCCAAGATATTGTTACGATAAATATTGAGAAGGTTGAAGAAAGATTGAAGTTTTTTTATGAAGGTGGGCCAGACCCTTCTAAAGACTTTGCACGATTAAATGGCTATGTATTTCGTTACTTTTTGCCTCTTGACTTGGCATTAACGAACGAAAAGGATGTAACTGAATTTGGGAAACTTTCTGCAGAAGTTCCAACAGTTATTAAAAGCTTTGCATTTACTGATAATAAAAGTGGCTTAATTGGAGAGACTCCTAATTTATTTGGATTTACCCCACAGTATAACCCAAAATACGGATTTGAAGTCAATACCCCTAATAAGTGGAAAAACTTATTTAAAGTAGAACAGTCAGAAAAAGATATGAAGTTTTTGTTTGAAAAAGGAGGGGGCAAACCAACAGAATTTTTAAGTATAAAGTTCCTGACTGAAGAAGATTGGAATAACTTAAAGTCAACCAGTAATGAAGAGATTGAATTTACTGAGATTGCAAAGAAGGATGACATTGTTTTTGTTGCGGCAATAACTACAACCAATCATTTTGAAGATAGTAGTCTCTTTTACCCATATGAAATGTTAAGAACAGAAGCTAAATTTGTCATTGAAAGCTTTCAATTTCTAGATTAGAACCTTAAAACACATCTATTAAGTAGATGTGTTTTAAATTTACAAAAAAGAGAAAGGCAATCGCCTTTCTCCGTTCATACAAATCTAAGATTTTTTTATTAGTGCTTTAACACCCTTATATAATAATGCCAGAGAAAAAACAATCATTGCTAAAACACCAATAATAGTAAACAAGCTACCTAATCCAGCTAAAAAAGATACAGCTGGAAGAGCTGTTAATGCATAACCAGCTAATATGCAGGCTAAGAAAAGTGCCACAAGGTTCATATCAATCCCTCCTTCCCTCTTATTAGTAATATATGAATTGAAAAAATAAATGGCACGGATTAATTGACTAAATTTTCAATTTATTATTTTTGTGAGAAAAGTACTACTGATTTTAATAAAAAAAAGACCAGCTAAGCCGGTCTAATAACTATTAGCATTTTACTTCAGCGTTTTTTCGTTGATAGTAGTACCAGTTTAAAACGATTGAAATGACATAAATAGCAATGAAGAAATAAAAAGCTGTTACTGGTGTACCTGTTGTTTTCACTGACCAACCAAAGAGCTTAGGGATCAAGAATGAGCCATATGCTGCAAATGCAGCAGTGAATCCTAGAACAGGAGCTGCTTCCTTAGGAATAAAGATGTTCGGAATCATTTGGAAGGTTGAACCAGAGCCAATACCAGCTGCAAGGAATAAGACTAAAAAGGATAACAAGAATCCAGAAAAGTCCTTTTGATTAATAAAGAACATAACAGACAATGCTCCGAGAGTCATAACGATTAGAACAAAAAATGTTACACGGGAACCTCCAATTTTATCAGATATCCAACCACCAACCGGTCTTGCAGCTGCTGCTACTAAGGCACCTAAAAATGCAAGTGATATATTTTCAGGAAATAGAGATCTTAACAATAACGGGAAAGCAGCAGAATAGCCTATAAAAGAACCAAAGGTTGCAACATATAATACAGACATAATCCAAGTATGTTTACGTTTCACAATAACGAATTGATCTTTAACAGATTGTGTTGCGTTTGGTAAGTTATCCATTCCAAATGCGGCAATAATAGTTAAGAGAATAATAGGAATGACCCAAATAAAGGCTGCATTTTGTAACCAAACCTGGCTTCCAGTAGGTAAAACTTGGCCTTCTCCACCAATAAAAGCGAAAGTACCAGTTGTAATGATAAGTGGTGTTACAAATTGTACGACTGACACACCCATATTACCTAAACCACCATTAATACCGAGTGCTGTCCCTTTTTCTTTTTTTGGAAAGAAAAAGCTAATGTTTGCTACGGAAGAAGAGAAGTTTCCTCCACCTAGGCCACAAAGTGCTGCAAGAAATAACATGATAGAGTAAGGAGTATCAGGAGTTTGAACAGCAATTCCAATACCCGTTGCAGGAATGGCTAGAATGGCTGTTGAAAAAACAGTCCAGTTTCGACCTCCAAATTTTCCAACTCCAAATGTATAAATAAATCTCATAGTGGCTCCAACTAAACCTGGAATAGCAGCAAGAGTAAAGAGCTGTTCCTCAGTAAACTGAAAGCCAATGTCATTTAAACGAACAGCTACAACAGACCAAATTTGCCAAACAATAAACGCTATCATTAATGAAGGTACAGAAATCCATAAGTTCCGTTTCGCATGTTTTTTGCCTTCAGAGTTCCAAAACTTTTCATCCTCGGGGTTCCAATAATCAATTCGTGCCATGATGTGTTCCTCCATTTATTAAACTTAATAAGTTACTTTTATCATTAACTTTTACAATGCTAATATATAAATTTCTAAGTTTAAAAAGTGTGAGGTTCTTCACAAAAATGGTGAAGGATATGTGAACAAACCAATAAAGACATAATTTTGTAAAAAACATGTTTCAAAAGTGGGTAGCTTTTTTCGATTATATGAAAATAAAAAGAACCTCCTACTTTTAAAAGTAGGAGGTTCACTGTTAATTGGGTTTCTTATCTTTTTCATTTTTTTCTTTGGGACGACTAGATAAAAGGAAAGGTTTCATAAAACCAGATTGATTAAAGACCCCATTGAAGTAATCAGTTGTAGATTGATAGGAGCTTTCAATTTTATCAATCACATGACTTACTCGCTCGTAAATTACGGTTTTTAAATGTTCTAACTGGCGTAGTACTTTTTCATTAAAGGCATCTTGTTTATCTAATCTATCCATGACTGTACTATGATAGACATCGTGAACTTGAACTTTTTGGTCTATCTCCTTTAAAATCATCTCTTGTTGAAGTAATTGTTCTGAGAGGTTTTGAGCAAGATTCACATAACTCTCAAGTTGATGATTGGTATTTCGTAATTGCTGATCTTGGAAGCTTAGCTGATCTAATATGGCTTGGTTCATTAACTTTTCGTTACTAATATTCTCTGATAACTGGTAGTTTTGTTCTATTAGATCTTTTAGGGAAGAATGAATTTCTTCTGTTATTTTTTCTTGATGGACTACTTTTTCTAGATAGACATCGGATTGATTTTTTTGATTTTGATTTTCTTTTAGTATTAATTCCATTTTTTGATCGTGAATTTGGTGGTTTTGATTTACAGTACTAATTATTTCATTCATAGAGTGGCTAATCTTATCGTTTTGTTGCAATTGTTGTGATACAAATTCAGAAATGTAGTTCAATCTAAAACTTTGTTGATTGCTTTTGGGCATTGGATTATCTGGAGTGAATACTTTTGAATGAAACTGTTTCATAAATTCCGCCAAATGATACACCCCCTCTTCTATATAAATCAAATACTATTAGAAACTAATTTCCACTGTCACAAATAAATAAAAAAGTGGAAAAAGATATTAATAATATGTTATGTCAATAAAGGGCGATTC
>DASQIV010000356.1:0-5302 GCA_035631415.1 Pseudoneobacillus sp.
ATTGAGTCTCTTTTTGCTTCCAACTTACTTGCTAATTCTTGATTTTGAGTTGCTAAAATTTGTGCAGCAAGCAGTCCTGCATTCGTTGCTCCCGCTTTGCCGATTGCGACGGTTGCAACCGGTACACCGCCTGGCATTTGAACAATTGATAGCAAGGAGTCTAAGCCATTTAAAGCCTTTGATTGAACGGGAACTCCAATAACCGGTAGAGTTGTTTTAGCTGCCACCATTCCAGGAAGATGTGCGGCCCCACCCGCTCCCGCAATTATTACCTTCAACCCACGCCCTCTAGCTTCTTCTGCATATGTAAACATCAAATCAGGTGTACGATGGGCAGATACCACTTTCTTTTCATAAGGAATTTCAAACTCCTCTAACACTTCACATGCATGTTTCATGGTTTCCCAATCAGATTTACTTCCCATGATCACTCCGACTAGATTTGGCATGACATGTCCCCCTATTTTATAAAAGGCTGTTTTCGCAAAGATTGTTACTGTTCGAATAATATTTAAAACACGAATATAGATATATTTCGTGGCAACTTTTCGTAATTCCACTGAAAATCGTAATAAAAGAAATATGTTGAAAAATAGCAAGAAAGTAACGAAAAGAGCCTTATAAAACCAAATTAAAAACCCGAACAAATAGCCTCTCAAAAAGAGAAAGCCATTTGTTCGGGCATAAATTCTTAGTCACCAAAAAATCAGGGCTCCCCTATATTTTTTAGCAAACCGAACATATAGACTTTCCCTCATAGTCCAATTATTTACGGTAATTGGGTAGAAACTTATGGGCCATATTCCCATGGATATACGAGGGTAAAGGTAACTGATTAATATTTATTAGGAAAAAATGAACTTATTCCTTCTACACTTTAATGATAACAATCTTATGCTTTTTCTGTCAACCAAAAATCGAACGATAATTTTCATAAATAATTCAATGTTCGTGTTTTACTCGATTAATTTTGCTTCAAAGACGATTTGTCGACTAACTGGTACATAATCGGTTTCATTCCCTTTTTTGACTTCCTGAAAAATCGGCTTCTCCGTTCGACGAACTGGCATATACCCCTCTTTCTTTATCCGATCTAAACATTCCTCAATTGTCTCATTTTCTTGCACTTCAAACTGCATTTTCTTTTTACTCATTTTTAAAAAATCCCATCCCTTTTTCACCTATTTAGATTTATTACTAAGATAATAGCACACCTTAACACATATGGAGGTGAACAAAATGCCAAGAGGAAAAGAGCTTGAACAATTACCTATGGCCAATAATATGGCTCCAGGAGCTGGCGAGGACCCAAGCCCAATGGATCGTGAAGCTTTGACAGGTATCCTTGGTGGTGATCATCCACATCCGAGTAATGTGAAAAATGAAACGAAGCGTTAAAACCGGAGGAATCAATCTCCGGTTTTTTAACTTCACTCACTTAATACCCCAACTTCCACTTGCTTCACTAGCATCGTATCTTCTGCCATCCTAATTCCATGATCATACAAGGTTTGAGCAATAATTCTTCTTGCTTCTTTACCCGCATCCCAATAATCCTCATCATCTACAAGACCCGTAATCGTGTATTCGATTCCTCTAAAAGAGGCGTTTATCGATGTCATCCCATATACTTGAAATGGTTCAATAGGACAGTTTTCAGTATCTAATTTTAAACATTCCCCATTCTTTTCATTTATCTTTCCACATGCTTTCTCCAAAATCTCAAATATCGTTTCCGGATTCTCCCGATAACTTACAACAATTCTTTCTATTACTCTCATCCGATGGATATTATAATTATGAATTTGTTTTATTTCACCATTGCTTATGGTTAAAAGCCTTCCACTCCATTCACGAACCTTTAAATACCGAAGACCAATATCTTCTACCGTTCCATTAAATGTATTATTAACGGTAATAAAATCTCCTTTGTGCAGTTGTTTTTCATAAATTAAGAATATCCCTGCAAGGAGATCCTTGATTAAACTTTGAGCACCAAAACCTACGATTACCCCGACTACCCCTGCCCCAGCAAGAACTCTTCCGAAATGCTCTACATATTGTGAAATCGCAAAAAAGATTATACTAATAGTTGCTGTGTATTTCGTTATCGAATGAATCATACTGGCGATGGTTTGTTCTTTTCGTTCCTCGATAAAATGCGTACGTTTAAAAAAATCCTGAACCAATTTATTAACGATAAAAACAGACAACCAGGCGATAATCATCGCAACAAAAATGCTTGTAAGTTTATATTTATGAAGATAATCCATCCAATCCATTTCTATCACCTACTTTTTCATTCATTTGTTATTCTTTGCAATCTAAAAAAAAATAACAATTGTTGGCAAAAATATTATTATCGGATATAATACTTAGAAATCAATCACATAAAATCGATGAAAAAGAGAGTAGTTATCTGTATGTTCTAGCGAGTCAGGGATGGTGAAAGCCTGATACACAAACAGTTAATGAACCGCACTTTTGAGATGCTTTTCTGAATAGAGTAGGAAAAGCCGGGGTAAAGCCTCGTTAACATTTTAAGCAGGTTTCCTTTTTTCAAGGAACAATTAGAGTGGTACCGCGGGATTATTAACTCTCGTCTCTTTTATTAGAGACGGGAGTTTTTTATTTGTCTGAAATTAACTTTTAGGAGGCCTTTAAATATGAACTATGTCGAATCTTTCGCAGATGCCCTACACCATATACTAAAGTCTGAGCTAGACAAAGCTACGATTGAACAAATGATAGAAAAGCCAAAGAATGCTGATTTTGGTGACTATGCTTTTCCTTGTTTTCAGCTTGCGAAAATTAGAAAACAAGCACCACCGTTAATTGCTAAACAAATAAGTGAAGAAATTACTTCCCCACTCATAGAAAAAGCAGATGCTGTTGGCGGCTACGTAAATATTTTTTTAAACAAAAAGATTGTCACCCAAAATGTCCTACATGCTGTTTTATCACAAAAACAAAATTACGGCTCTTCCACAATTGGCGATAACAAGGTCGTAACCATCGATATGTCTTCGCCCAATATCGCCAAACCATTTTCAATGGGACATCTTCGTTCAACCGTTATCGGTAATGCACTATCGTTTATTTTTCAAAAATGTGGCTATCAAACAGTTAAGATTAATCACTTAGGTGACTGGGGTACTCAGTTCGGTAAATTAATCACTGCCTATAAAAAATGGGGGAACGAAGAAAGGGTAAAGAAGGAACCGATTAAAGAACTTCTCACACTTTATGTAAAATTCCATGATGAAGCAGAAAGTGATCCGACACTTGAGGATGAGGGCCGTGCTTGGTTTAAAAAATTAGAAGACGGACATGAAGAGGCACTTTCTCTTTGGAGCTGGTTTCGTGAAGAGTCTTTAAAAGAGTTCTCCAAGATTTATCAACTACTTAAGGTTGATTTCGATTCTTATAATGGCGAAGCTTTTTATAATGATAAAATGGGGATCGTTGTAGAATTGCTAGAGGAAAAAGAGCTTTTAGTAGAATCAGACCAGGCGCAAGTAGTTGAGCTAGAGGAGGAAAACCTCCCTCCTTGCCTCATTAAGAAATCAGATGGTGCCACACTATACGCAACTCGTGATCTAGCTGCAGCTCTTTATCGTAAAAACAATTATCATTTTGATCAAGCGCTTTATGTGGTAGGCAATGAGCAAAGCCTGCATTTCAAGCAATTAAAAGCTGTATTAGGAAAAATGGACTTTGATTGGTCAGAAACATTACACCATATTCCATTCGGTATGATGCTTAAAGATGGAAAGAAAATGTCTACTAGAAAAGGAAAGGTTATTTTACTTGAAGAGGTTTTAACTGAATCTATTTCTTTAGCCCTGAAAAATATTGAAGCGAAAAATCCAGCTTTAGCGAATAAAGAAGAGGTTTCGAAGCAGGTTGGGGTAGGCGCTGTTATCTTCCATGATTTAAAGAATTTCCGTATGAACGATATCGAATTTTCTCTCGAAGATATGCTTCGTTTTGAAGGGGAAACAGGACCCTATATTCAATATACTATCGCTCGCGCCTGCTCCCTATTAAGAAAGGGAAATTGGAGTGAAATCGACGCCACACCAATTCAACTTGAAGGTACAGCACAATGGGAGATTATTTCTCTATTAAAAGATTTTTCTGAGGTGATTTTATCTTCTTTGAAAAAATTCGACCCTTCTCAAATGGCTAAATACGGCATTGACCTATCACGGGCCTTTAACCAATATTACGGCGAGGTAAGAATTTTAGAAGAGAATGAAGAACTTCAAGCACGTTTAGCTTTAGTTTATGCGGTGACTATTGTTCTGCAAGAATCATTGAGACTACTAGGGATCGATGCACCGAAGGAGATGTAGGGAGCATCGTGGCTAAGAAAAAAGGCTGTGTGATGCAATTACTTGCTCACACAGCCTTTTCTATTTTAAAAAAACACAAGATAAATCACGAATGCCAATACAATTCGGTAAATCGCAAATGGTACAAGTTTAACTTTATTAATCAATTTTAAGAAGAACTGAATCGAAATCATCGCAAATACAAAAGCACTAATAAATCCTGCTACGAAAAACGGCAGTGCATCCATTGTGAAGTATTGCCAGTTTTTCAATAATGATATTAAGCTTGCACCTGCCATAATCGGTACGGCCATTATAAAAGTAAAGTCTGCGGCAGCACGGTGACTCAGGCCGATTAGAACCCCACCAGATATAGTTGAACCTGAACGGGAAAAACCTGGCCACAGTGATAAACATTGGATTAAACCTACAGTAAAGGCTTGCTTATAGGTAATTTGATCAACTGTCTCTATTACCGGTTGAGTTCTTTTACCAGCAAAATAGTCAGCAATAATCATAAAAATAGCACCAATGACTAAACCAATTAACACTGTTTTAGTAGAGAATAAGTTTTCATCAATATAATCTTCAAAAATAACTCCTAAAACACCTGCTGGAATTAATCCAACAATCACCTGTGTTAGCTTTAAACGCCCTTGAGGCTGACCCGCTTCAGTTTTCACACGCTTTAACCCAAACATCTCTAGAAAGCGATTAAAGAAAACGATAACGACTGCTAATATCGAACCTAGCTGAATAACAACTTTAAACGTATTCGCAACATATTTTGATTCTAACATCTCTACTGTTTTTAACCACATATCATCGACAATAATCATATGACCAGTAGATGAAACTGGAGCAAATTCTGTAACTCCCTCTACGAATCCTAGAATAATTGCTTTTATAATTAATAAAAAATCCATTATATATGCATGCTCCTTCTCTATCTAAAATTACCGATT
>DASQIV010000357.1:0-2295 GCA_035631415.1 Pseudoneobacillus sp.
ATTACCTCACAAATGGAATCGATGGGTAAAAAAGTTAGATGGGTTCATGAAGTGGCACGCCCCCATCCGACTTTATATTTTGATGAAGCGTGTTTATTACTAGAAGAATATAATGATTTTCTACTTAAATACCCAAATGCAAAGAAAATACTCGATAAGGTTAAAATCAAGAGAGGAAATACGATTAGTATTGACCTATTAGAGGTTGAGTGGAAATACTTCGACCAAATTGGTTCAGATACATATGAAGCGTTAAAAACCTATAATGTCTGGAACTTTTCTCTGGAAAAATATATGGAAATAGCCTTAGAAAAATGGGAGTTTTTTGTTGATTATGTAAAACAGGAACCAGGGGTTACCTTTATATTAGATAGTAGTATCTTTCAATTTCAGATTTACACCTTTCTCGCAAAGAATGCTCCGATTCATTTACTTAAAGATTTTATCATTAAGCTTTTTACGCTAGTTTCAAGTCTTCACCCGAGTCTAATCTATTTATTTCGTGAAAATGTTGAAAACTCTATATCTTATATAGAAAGAAAAAGAGGTGTACATTTTTTAGAGGAAATTTGGAAAAGAGATTGTCATCAACCTTACTATCAAGATAAACCAAAGGGTGCAGATGGGTATCGAGAATTTTTACGTGATTATCACAAAATAGCTAGGGAACTATATTATCTCGTTCCATTTAAAAAGTTAGCAGTTGATATTACTATGGAAGATTGGCATAGGTGTAATTCAGAGATTAAGGGATTTTTAAGCATAGAAGAAGAAAAGATGAGTTTTCAACCAAACTATTATTATGGTTTATACACAAATGAGGAGCTTGATCTTTATTTAGAAGTAAGAGGAGACCACATTATAGACCCTGCAGGATCTACTAAAAAAATTTATCCGCGCTCTGTAAATGAATTTTATATAGAGGATTTGCCGATTATCCTTCATTTTAATTCTGATGAAAGGTTGACTATTTTAGGTGATCAACTAATAGCACGCTGGACAACCTATGGTTTGGAGTATAGGAAATTGTAGCACTCAAAATCTAAATAAAATAGGTATATTAAACCGAGTGGGCAGCATGAGCTGCTCACTTTTTTGTGAAATTTTTTTATATAAAAGTGCAACAGAATGAATTGATGTTCGACTAATGAGTAGTTGAATAAAACCCGGGGGATTTAAAGAATGTCTAATACCAGGATAAGTGAATGGTTTAACTTATATAGTAATGATATTTATCAGTTTTTAATCTATTTTATTGGTTCTAGTGATGTAGAGGATTTAGTGCAGGAAGTGTTTATCAGAGCAATAAAAAATGTCGATAATTTTGAAGAAAAATCAAGTCCAAAAACTTGGCTAATTAGTATTGCGAGGCATG
Organism: Pseudoneobacillus sp.; assembly: GCA_035631415.1. Classification (GTDB taxonomy): domain Bacteria; phylum Bacillota; class Bacilli; order Bacillales; family Cytobacillaceae; genus Pseudoneobacillus. Next base: position 1,376 of record DASQIV010000357.1, read on the forward strand.
TTGGGATTGATGAAATTAGGAGAAAACAAAGATTAAGAGTGAAAAATCTGATTTTTATGGATTCGCAAGCTATTAGTCAATTTCAAACACCAGAAGATTTTTTAAATCTAAACGAGACGAAAAAAGATCTCTATAAAGCAATACGAAAATTAAAAACGAATTATCGAGAGGTCATTATTTTAAGAGGAATTAAAGAGCTGACAATTGAGGAAACGGCAGAAATTTTAAATTGGAAAGAAGAAAAGGTTAGATTAACATTTCATAGGGCCATAAAGGCTTTACAAAAAGGGAAAGAGGGGTTTTTGTAATGTCAGAGGAAAAAGATATGGATATTTTGGATGAATTAAAGACATTTCCTAAACCTGAATTAGAGAAAAATGTGAAAAATCAAATGCATTTATATCTTGAAGATTACTCAACTAAGTATCACAAGAGAAAAAGGTGGGAAATAAAGATGAAAAGAACGTTTATAGGAGCTATTACAGCTGTTACGATTTTGACTTTATCGTTTATTTCCTATAACTCATTTTTTGGTAAAGATAAGTATTATGATCAATCAGCGTCTCCAGGTGAAGAAAAAGAGTACAAAGAGGATTCAACGGGAGATAAAGAGAATAATGTCGATCAGCCTCTTGATCCAATTGATTTAAAATTAGATACGCACCAGGTAGCCATAGGAGAACTATATTTTGAGATTCCGATGGATAAAAAAAGTTTATTTATTGATAGAAGAGTTGATGGAGACTATACATTAGTTGACATTCGTGATAAGAAAACAAATGAATTACTTTATCGATACGGCGAGAGCTTAGAAAATAAAAAAGAGAAAATAGTATACCGAGAAGTTCAAACTGATGATGGGAAGATTAAAATAAATGCCTTTTTAGATGTTGATGTAAATTCAAAGAAGATTAATAACA
>DASQIV010000358.1:0-3754 GCA_035631415.1 Pseudoneobacillus sp.
ATAAATAAGTAATATTGGTTATCCACCAGTTTTACTTTCATTAAAAACCGAAACGTTTTGGATAAATATATGTTTTAAATGCAAGGCTACCAAATTTATTTTTTTCGACACAATCCGAAACGTTTCGGTATTCAAACATACTACTAACAGACTCTTTTTATAAGGAGGAACATAATGGATTATCGAGTGATTAAAGAAAACGATTTATTTTTATTAACAGATACGAACGGCAATATTACGGTAAATCATCCCTATGGTCTTGGACTCTATTCAAAGGATACAAGGTTTTTAAGTAAGCTTGATTTAAAAATAAACAACGAGGACCCTATTCTCCTTTCTTCAAATGCTGAAGAGAATTATATGGCAAAAATTCTGTTAACCAATCCACATATGGAGAAAAACGGGGAATTGATTCTTTGGCGAGAATCAGTGGAGATGGAAAGAACGAGATTCATCTATGATGGTGTTCTCTATGAAAAAATAAATGTGAAGAACTATTATCCAAAGCCCGTACAATTTGAAATAAGCCTTCATCTTGACGTTGACTTTTCCGACATGTTTATCGTTCGCGGATTTCAAACCGGTGATGTTGGGAAACGAACGGGGCAAACAATAGAAGGAAAATCATTAGCCTTTCACTATGAAGGAGCCGATCACCTTCATAGAGCAACAAAGGTGAACTGGGATAAAAATGAAAAAAGTGTAGATGAAACAGGGAATGTTTATTTTGAATTTACATTAGATCATCTTGCTGAAGATAGCGTTACTTTTATGATTCAACCGATTATTGGAATTGAAAGTTCAAAAACTCCTTTACTTCCAGAGGTTGCGCTAGAGAAACTACAAAAATCGTACCAGGCATGGGAAACAAAAGTTACGAAGGTCAAAACAGATAACCCATCTCTCCAACAATTAGTTGACCGTGGAATTGCAGATTTGCGCGTATTGTTAACAGATTTAGGTTACGGAAAGTTCCCAGTTGCGGGCCTCCCTTGGTTTGGTGTTCCATTTGGCCGTGATAGTATTATTGCAGCTTTGCAGATGCTCGCTTTTAACCCAGAGGTAGCAAAAGGAACTTTGCTCACTATGGCAAGTCAACAAGGAACAAAGGTTGATCCTTGGAGAGATGAACAGCCTGGGAAAATCATGCATGAAATTCGATATGGAGAATTAGCGACTACGAACCAAATACCTTTTACTCCTTATTACGGAACAATAGATGCCACTCCTTTATTTTTAGTTCTTCTAACGGAATATGTCCGCTGGACGGGTGATCTAGAGATTGTTTCAACGTTAAAACAAAATATTAATGATGCCTTAAACTGGATTGATCAATACGGAGACCGTGATGGTGATTTATTTGTGGAATATCACCAAGAATCAAGTAAAGGGATTGCTAATCAAGGTTGGAAAGACTCTGGTGATAGTATCGTTCATCGAAATGGCGATTACGCTAAAACCCCCATTGCTTTATGTGAAGTACAAGGTTATGTATACCAAGCCAAAATGGGTATAGCAGAAATTTTCGAAAGTATCGGAGTCACAGATAGAGCTGCCACTTTAAGACAACAAGCAGGACAGTTAAAGAAGAAGTTTGACCAAGAGTTTTGGATGGATGATGTGAACTTCTTTGCGATTGCCTTGGATGAAAATAAGCAACAGGTTGGTACGATTACTTCCAATCCTGGTCATGTGCTTTTTTCCGAAATGCTTTCAGAGGATCGTGTAGACGCAGTTGTTACTATGCTTGTCTCCCCTAAAATGTTCTCTGGCTATGGTATCCGTACCATGGGTGCAGATGAAGCTGGCTACAACCCAATGAGCTATCATGACGGCAGTATTTGGCCTCATGACAACAGCATGGTCTTGTTAGGGATGAGTAGGCTTGGCAAAAACGAAGAAGCCAATATCGTTATGGAAGGATTAATCGATGCTTCTTCACATTTTGAATATGAACGATTACCAGAACTATTCTGTGGGTACGAGAAATCGATTGGTAAGGCTGTCAAATACCCTGTTGCTTGTTCACCACAAGCATGGGCAGCAGGCACTCCTCTCGTTTTCATTCAATCCATTTTGGGATTATTCCCGAATAGCTTAAAAAAGCAAATATTCCTTTCACCTAAGCTTTTAAACAGCATGAATGAATTACAAGTTAACCATATTGCAATTGGTAACGGCCAGCTCTCCCTTCGTGTTACTCGTGAAGCAGGAGTGGAAATTTTAGAAAACACAACTGGTTTTGAAGTTATTCAAGCTTAATCTTCCACGAAGGTAAACTTCGTAAGAGATAAATTTTTTATAAAAAGAAAGGGGAAAGAGAAATATGTCAAGAAAAAAATGGTTGGCAACATTAGGTTTATCAACGATGCTTGTTGGTAGTATGCTAGCAGGCTGTAGTGGCGGAGAAAAAGAAAAAGCCTCTAATGATCCTGTAAAAGAAGAAGATAAGCAAGTTGAAATCACCCTTGCTGGTTGGGGTTCTTCTCCAGAAGAAACTGAACTTTTAGAGCAAGTATTAGCTGATTTCCAAACCAAACATCCTAATATCAAAGTAAATCATGAAGTAATCGCAGATCAGTACATGGATGTGATAAAAACTCGTCTCATTGGTGGAGAAGGTCCCGATGTATTTTATCTAGATGCATCTGAAGCACCTGCTTTAATCCAAACTGGTGCCATTGAACCACTTGATGAGCATATTCCAGATGATTTTGATGTTGAAGATTTTGAGAAACCCCTGCTTGAGGCTTACCAATATGATGGTAAAACATACGGCTTCCCTAAAGGTTACTCAACACTTGCACTTTTCTACAATAAAAAAATGTTAGCTGATGCAGGTGTGGAAGTTCCTAAAACATGGGATGAATTACGTGAAGTGTCTAAAGCACTAACAAAAGGTAAAGATGTATATGGTTTTGGTCAAAATCCAGAACTTGCCCGTACAGTGTTTATTGGTGAATCAAAAGGCGGAGAAGTTGTAAAAGATGACAAAGCTAATTTTGCCGATCCTCTAGTTGTAGAAGCTTATCAAACGTATGTTGACCAACATTTAGTTGATAAGACCGCAGCACAACCAAGTGATGTTGGTGCAGGTTGGACAGGAGAAATGTTTGGTCAAGGTAAAGCAGCGATGGTTATTGAAGGAAACTGGGCTATTCCTTACCTACAAAATACGTTCCCGGATATTGATTTTGGAATGGCGGAAGTTCCAACTATTGATGGTAAGAAAGGGACAATGGCTTTTACAGTTGCTTACGTTATGAATGCAGCATCTGAAAAGAAAGAAGCAGCTACAGAGTTAATTACGTATTTAACAGGTAAAGAAGGAATGGAAACTTGGACTTCCAAAGGATTCGAATTACCATCTCGTAAATCCGTTGCTGAAAAACTTGGTTATGACAAAGATGAATTACGTGGTGCATTAGTATCAGGTGCTCCATATGCTACTGTTTGGGCAAGAGGAACCAATCTTCCAATCGTATTTAACAATTTTAACAACCAATTTGTAAGTGCTTACTTAGGTGAAAGACCTCTTGAAGAAGCACTTGCTGAAGGACAAAATACAGCAAATAAAGAAATCGATTCTAAGTAATACAAAAAACGTAAGAAAGCTTGAACCCCCACCATATATATATATAAGGAATGAGGAGAGATTGTTCTCTCCTCCCTTTTATAAAAAGGGTGTTTTCGCATGAATTTTGGAAAAAGAAAATTCACTTTTTCCTTGTTGTTTTTACGTACTATACCTAAA